>NZ_JSEH01000019.1 GCF_000801335.2 Desulfovibrio sp. TomC | reverse complement strand
GAATTACCTTTTTGTCAGCCGGGATGTTCGGCTTTTTGGACTGGTGCCGATTGGCCTCGGCGTCGAGGGCCGATGTGACCTTTTCGCATGCGACGATAAGCGAGCTGAAAAACGATAGTACCGGCGGCTCATAGCTCACCTCATCTTCGCTGCTGACAAAGACCTTACCAAACGAGGTGTCGAAAATGTCAACACTATTAAGGTCATCGCAGACACCTTGTCCTGACCAGGTATGAGTCTTCGGAATGCCGGCTTGCTCAAACGCAATGCAGGCTTTCTGTACGGCAGAGCCGGGCTTATAGACATTGCGGTGAAGGGTACCCGTCTCGCGGGCTCCGCATACATGCTTGAGAAGTCTGACGTAACCGGATTTGCCTGATCCGTTGTTGCCATAAACAATCGTGATATTGCCCTTACCAAACTCAAGTGTTTTTTTCGGAGCAAGGGCGTTTACTCCTTCGACATCACTGATTGAACACAAACGCAGGGTGCCTGCTGCGCCCTGGGAGAACGCGGTAGCGGGAAAGGAACAGGTCGTTTTGGGCAGCTTACCGTCGGCTTCCTGCTGGCACAGGGTTGCGAGTTCAGATACGTCTTTGTCAGTAAGCTCAGACTGCTGAAGTAACCGAGCAGCCGCAATCTGGATCCACTGGGGGCGCTCTGAAAACCATTTGGCCAGTGATGCCGATATCCCGCTCATGTCATTCCCCCTCAACTTCCCGCTTGTGTTTAATGAACGTCACCTCGAACGCCTTGCATGGGCGGTATTGCTGCAGGCGATTGGCGAAGGTGAAGGCATCGTTCATCTCGTAGTGCTGAAAGATATCAAGGCCACGATCCAGAGATATTTTCCAGCCGTGGTCGGTCACTATATGGCGAGCATGGATGGAACCGGTGCCGTCGAACTCCCAGGTGAAGTTCATACCCACCGAACTGGCGGACTCCCTCATTTTCTCGAAGTTTTCCTTCTGCTGTTCCCCTTTGAACTCGTCTTCCGTCGTCATCAGATGCACGGATACTTCCTCTTCCGTAGCCTTGTGCTTGACCACGGTCTCCAAAAATTCCATGAAGTTGCGCATCTGGTAAAATAGGCGGATGTACGGATCGGTGACGGTGATCGCAGTCGACCCCTTGAGATAAGGACCGAGCAGCGTATCGAAGGAGAGGCCCTTCTGGTTTTCCTGGAATGTGAGATGCTTTTCCTTGAGGGTGGGCTCGGCCGGTGCCAATAGTTCGGATGGCACTGGGGGTGAGCCCTCTTGCGCAGCTTCTAAAATTTCCCCGTCTTCACTCTCGGCGATGGTCTTGTGGTAGTAACTGGGGTATTCCTCCTCTTCGAGCGTGGTGACAGGCTTGGCAAGGTCATCTGTGCCTAGATAGGTAAAGCTGACGTTACCGTAGGTGGAATCGATACGCATCAGTTGGTCTTTGACGCGCTTGCGGCCCTCAATCGCGAACCGTAGCAGTTCTTCGACCTCTTCCTTGGACGCTCCCCCATGCGGGAAAACGATCTTCATCAAGCCTGAGAATGTCTTGTTGATGCCATCGCGGTCCCGCGTCGAGATATCGGAGGAGAGGGAGAAGTGCTCCTTGTAACGGTCCGAGTAATCGTGATTGCGCAACGAGCGAAGGATCTCAGCCAAGTAGTCCACCACAAAACCGTAGCCGTTGGAGAACATTTCGCCCCGGATGATGTCGACCTCCCAACCCGGGATATAGAAATGGATGCGGTCCAAAAACGCAGAGTCGTAAAAC
The DNA here is from genome assembly GCF_000801335.2 of Desulfovibrio sp. TomC. Classification (NCBI taxonomy): domain Bacteria; kingdom Pseudomonadati; phylum Thermodesulfobacteriota; class Desulfovibrionia; order Desulfovibrionales; family Desulfovibrionaceae; genus Desulfovibrio; species Desulfovibrio sp. TomC. The sequence goes on along the minus strand of NZ_JSEH01000019.1, from coordinate 107,606 downwards.
TTGTCGGGCAGCTCGCAAAACAGGTCAGAGTGCTTGAGCATGTAGGGCACGGTGTGCTGGGTATTGCCCACGAACACCATGGAGGCCTCCGCGCCCAGCGTCTCGACGCCCCGTGAAAAGGACTTGTTGGCCATGTAGTTTTTCATGATGTCCACCAGGGACTTGTCCGCACGCTTTTGCTTTCCGGCAAACTCGTCGAAGGCGATACAGTCCCAGTAACCGACTAGGCCGATCTTCCCGGAAGAGTTGCTCACGAAGAGCTTGGGAACCGTAACTTCTCCGCCGGAGATCAGGATGCCGTGAGGCGAGAACTCCGAGTAGATGTGAGATTTGCCGGTCCCCTTGGGGCCAAGTTCGATCAGATTGTAGTTGCGCTCGCAAAATGGGATCAGGCGGACCAGTTGGATCAGCTTGCTTCGCTTGCCGAACATCTCCGGGTTGAAGCCGATGCTTTGCACTAGTAGGTCGATCCACTCGTTGGTGGAAAATTGCCTGCGGGCCTCAACATATCCGTCGAAATCGAAATGGGAGAGCTGGATCGGCTTGAGGGCCGACAAGACCCATGGGCTGGCGTTTTTGTCCTCGATGAATTCGTATTCGATGTCGGCAATGCACCACACGCCGCTAACTAGCAGCTTGGGGTGTGCCTTGACCGTACCCGAGTCGACTAGAACCTTCTTGATACCGAGATTGGAAAACTCCGCTTCGTAGACATCGACCTTATCGTTCAGGGCCACACTGATCTTATCGATGACCTTGTAGCGCCCCTTTTCCTTGATATTCGAGCGGACTAACCCGGCTTCATTCCGGTGAACATAGTGCTTGGCGAGGATCTCTTTGACCGTCTCGATACCGGTCTGGATGGTCGGCTCATCGCTGGTGGCGCAGTACTGTCCCAGCAGGTATTCCAGCACGTAGGAGGGAACGATGGCGTTGCCCTTGACCGTCTTGACGAGATCCTTGCGGACAACGAGTCCCGGGAAGTGTTTGTTGATTTTCTGGTCAAGTTCGATCATCGGTCACCCGTCTTTTAAAAGTCAAAATCACTGGTAAATGAGCGCCGCACCAAGTACCGGAGCGATTTATACTCTTTGTAATGTGAAGTCCCAGCGTGTTTTTCCTCCAACCGTAGAATAACCTCCTGGCCATTGGCCTCGTCGGCTTTGCGAGTCAGCACAAAGCGCACCTGCAGCTCCCGCTCCCGGGGATTGTCCGAGCTCAGATCAAAGGTCAGGTCGTGGCTGTCGGAGATTAGGTCGCCTGCCTCGGTGTAGATGCCAGCCCGGAGCTCACGCGACTGGATCTTATCCGTCACTGGTCTGGCTTGGTACATGGTCACTGCTAGTTGCCCAGAGGTAATCACCGAGCTGGCTCCGCGCAGGATGTCCACCTCGACGGCGGTGACATCGCTCTGGCGCTTCTTGTTAATCTTGAGCACCGGGATCACCACCTCCTGCAACGACGCGCCGCCATGCACAAAGCGGCTGCCGGAGCCCTTCAGGCGCAGGCGGTTGATCGATTTGGGAATCTGCACCTCCACCCCACCGCCAAGGCCAAGCTGCTCGGGGGTGAACTTGTGCAGGCTGGATACCTCGGCAAGCCCCTTGCCAAGCACGAAGCGGCGGTCGCGGAACAGAATCTGGTCTCCCTCGGCATCGACCCCGGAAAAATCGCTCTCGTCGATGGCGCGATTCTGGTAGATGAAGCCATGGTCCGAGGTCACCAGCAAGTTGTTGGCGTTGGCCCCGGTCAGCTTCTTGATCAGGCGGATCAGCTCCTGCAAGGTATCTTCCACCGCCTCAAAAACCCGCTCCTCGGAATCCCGTTTGTCGCCGGTGGCGTCGATCCGGTTGTGGTAGACGTAGATCACGTCATGGTAGCGCACCAACGCCCGGCAGTCTTCGCCTTTCATGGCCATCAGTTCATCGGCCTTGCAGGCGGTAGCCCGTTGACTGATTGCCTGGCTGAGGATCTTGATGCGGTTGGCCGTACCCTGTGAACTTTGCCCATCCACCAGCACGGTGCCGGTCTCGTTATCGGCAATCGCCAGTGCTTTGTTGGGCAGAAGCGCCGCCATGCCGAGCTGGGTGTAGCTTGGCAGCATCGAAAGCGCCGGTTCCAGTTCAGCGCTGTACCGGTCCTCCTGACGGATCAGGCTCAGCAGCTCGTCGCCGATCTCATAGCGCATGGCATCGGAGATGATCACGCAGACCTTATTGTCCTTACGCAGGAATGGCCGGACCCAATGCTCGAAAAATTCCTTCTGCGTGCGCACGGGGAAGGCTTCCCACTTAGATGCCGAATCCACAAAGGTCTGAAAACGGTCGCCCAGCTTCAGTAGATAGTTGTTGGAGTAGAGATTTTCGATCTGCTCGGTTAGGCTACCCATCAGCGACGCCTGCCCCGACATGCGCACATGGTAGGTGAACTTGCGATAGAGCTGATCGAGCTGATACCAGAAGCGGCTGTAGCGCTGCACGCCTTCGGCCAGGCTGTCCATGGTGAGCCTAGCCTCGCCCAGGGCATGGGTAAACTGGGCGGCGTAATCGACCGCCTCGTACAGATGGCGATATTCGCGATACCAGTGACCTTGTCGCCGTTGTCGAACCCAGATCGCCACGTCACCGCTTGAGGCCGTACGGGCTGCCACCGCTCGCACCAGGTCGCTGATAATTTTCAGGTCGATCAGGCGGAAGTAATCCAGTTCGATCAGCTCGCGGAAATCCCGCTTGGCCAGATCCTGCTCAATCCCAAGGACATCGGCGCATTCTCCCGAGAGGGTTTCGAAGCCGCCTTCGAACTGACGGCTGTCTTTCCAACGCTTGAGAAACACCAGGGCATCGCCGATCAGTTTCACCTGGCCATCGGTGCCCATGGCATAGCAGGATTTGAACAGCTCAATGGCAAAATCGCGGATGCTTGGTTCGTCGGACTTGTAGCCATAGCAGCGGGTCATCTGTTCCCAGAGGAAACTGTCCAGGCAGCACCGACCGACCAGCTTGATCTTCTCGTCCCGTCCATCAGCCAGCTCCTGCAGCAGGTTTTCCACCACCGCATCCATGCGCGGCTCGCTACCGGTGCATACCGCCAGCATCTTCAGGCGAATCTGTCCGGCGGTGTCGTCGGCTTTCAGCTGCTTCTTGAGGGCGTCCTTGCGCTTGATCGCCTGAAAGAACTCCGCATGGGGCTGCACCACATCCGTGAACTCCAAGCCGAGCTCCAGTTCGGACAGCCAGATGGCCACCTGATCGGTGCGGAACTCGCCGTGGGCCAGTTGCACATCCAGCAGCCAGTTATCCAGATCGGCGGGCTGAGGGCCTTCGCGGTAGAGCAGGAATTTCTGTTCCGGTTGTTCGCGCAGCAGCCTGTATTTAATGCCATACTCGTTGTTGACCAGCTCCAGCTTTTCGACGTCGGGAAGTTGAAGCTCTTCGAAGTCGTGGCGCAACTCCTGCTTAGCGTCGTACCAGAAGACAATCCGGTGTCGGTCGAAAAGTTTGGTCAGGGCCTGGACTATACGGCTTTCCACTGCTGTCGCTCCTTAATCCTCTTTCGCGTCCAGGCCAGGGATCTTCTTCAAAGCAACGCCGAGTTGGGAGTAGTTGAACTTCACCCCGTCGTCGAGGTCGATCTCCACCTGCTCGGTGGCCAGCGGGTAAAGCACCTCTCGCTCGTACTCCTCCATCTCGGCGATCATCTTGGTGATCTTCTCAATCTCCTTCAAGGCCTTGGTCTTCTCAGCCTGGGAAGCGCTGGCGCTGATGCTGACCGCCTCCAGATGGTTCTTGTGGGAGGTGAGCTTGGTGCGGAACTCGCGCAGGTAGTCGTTGAGCACCACGCTGACCGCATCCGGGCGGTAGCGGTGCATGTAGATCAGCGCGTTGAAGTTGCCCTTGGGGCTGGAGAATAGCCAGTAGATAGGGCGTTTTTTGTAACGCTTCACATGGTCTGTGTAAAACTCGCCAAGGAAGTAGTCGCGAATGCTGTAATTCCGCTTGCCTTTGATGTTTAACGCCTGCTCGACGAACTGGAGGTTTTCTTCGTAGTGCTCTTCCCCAAAGGCCACGCGCAGGAATTTGCGGAAGCGCTCGGCGATGTCGTCGGTGAACCAGTCTCCGTCGAGCATGGGTATGACGTTGTCGTCGTCAGCCGGGAAGCTGGGCTCCGGAACCCGTGCTAGGTAGTCCTCAATGGTCTCGCCTTGGTTGGCCAGGATCAGCCCCGGCTTGTCCAGGGCATAGCGGCCAAACATGCAGCCCACGGCGTAGGAGACCAGCTCGCGAATAGATTCAGAGAGGTCATTCTCATCGATAATACGGTCTGTGGATTCGTTCTCGCCACTAGCAAGTCCATCCAACCCATAGGCCTCTGATGCTATTTGGTCATTTTGAAGTTCAAGGGCACAATATTTATTTTCTTGTTGCAGAAAAGCTTCCCTTTTCTCGCTAACTAGGTTGCTTATCAAAGAAGAACCCTTGCTACGAATCGTCAAATTGAACCCGACAAAATCCCATGATCTTTCGGATGCGTCCCACCGTTCTTTTGCGATGCAAATTAATTCATTTGAAATACTATCCAATGCGCTTAATTGCAAAATGTTTGGAACAGGAATATTTCTCACCGTGCCACATTTGAATGCCAATGTAGGCATCAATAGACTTGCAAGATATGTGAATGTGCTCGAATTCAGTATCGCAATTACACGATACAAATAGCTCCCCACAAAAACAGGGCCTTTTGCGTCGAACAGGTAGCCATTCGAATAGTATCGAACGCCGAATTTGCCAGAGCTAACATCTGGCCATGTTGCGCCTTTTTTGAAATAAAACCCTTGGCTTGGTCGTACGTGACCCGTTAGTTTCTCCATAGCATCACGCGATTTTTTATCAAAGGAGATGACCCACTCGTTTCCTCCGTACCAACGAACAGGTGTGCCACCTTTGTTATACGGTATCCATTTGACCTGATTTCGATCGATGGAATTATAGCTGTCTTCAGATAGAGAGACCTTTGACCAACTAATTTCCCACCAATAGCGCAGGAATGTATTGTTGTCGCCAGTGTGTATACCTTCGCGGAACTCTCCGAACTGACCAACTGGCGGAAACTTTTCGAATATCTCGACGATTAAATCACCAGTCCAGTAAACCATCACTTTCCCTGGGATTTTCGAAAACTCGAGTTGATTAAATTCAAATCGGTTTGCCCCAGAAACAAGCATCATATCTTTCTTGCTACTATCGCCCTCAACGAGCCGAATAAAGGTGGTCGACTGTTTTTGGGGACCTCCAGGTTGCAGAACAAAAGCACATGTTTGTACTATTTCTCCTGTAATCTCGTCAAATGCTTTTGTACCAAGCTGCGCCAGGGTGTTTATCTGGCATTTATGAAGGATGGTGTTCCTAAGTTCCTCATATGAACGAGTAAACATCCAGCTTTGCATAGTAACCATTGCGAGACGTCCGCCTACTGGGAGAAACTCGAATGAACGTTCAATGAAGATCGCATAAAGATCGGATCTCGTGACTTTATAGTCTTTCGATAGCCAACTCTTTAGTCGTGGATTAAAGTTGCCACTTCCCATGTACGGCGGATTGGCAATCACCACATGATATTTCGGGATCAGGTAATCGGCCTGCCGCAGGGCTTGTAATACCTTCTGGTGGGTCATGCTGAGGAACAGATGCCCGGAAACATTCTTCGACTCCAGAATCTTGAGCATGCCGTCCACTTCGGTGACACCGGGACGGATCAGGGAGCCGAAGTTTTCGGCCTCTTCGAACTGGCGCAGCGTGGTTTGCAGTGGCGCGGTGAACAGGTCGCGTCCGACAAAGTCCATGTAGTTTTTCAGCTCACCGTCGTCGAAACGGACGTTCTCCAGCACGCAGATGTTCGGCTTCACGCCCTTGTTGAAGAACCGGCGCTGCTTGGCGCGGGCCTTCATGGTCAGGGCAAAGGCGGCCAATTCCCCAGCGCGTTCGTCAATCTCGATACCATAAAGGTTATTCGTGATGATCCTCTCCGGGATATCGACGGGTTCGTAGCCTTCCTCCTCGTAGATGGCGTAGAGCAGGTCAAAGGCGTAGGTGAGCATGTGGCCGGAGCCGCAGGCCGGGTCGCAGATCTTGATCTCTTCCGGCTTGTTTATGCGCAGGAAGTCAGTCTCTGGCTGTTCGGGCTTGATGTAGTAGTCCATCTTCTCGACCAGCTTTGAGCCGGGGCGGTTGAGCAACCAGAGGCGGCCGAGGGAGTTCTCCACCAGGTAGCGGACGATCCAGTGAGGAGTAAAAAGCTGGGTGGCGGCTGGGATGTTCTCGGGCGTGATTTTCTTGTTTTTCTTCAGGCCGTCGAATACCTCGTCCTTCTTCTCGGAGATGTAGAACTGGTAGAGCCAGCCGATCACTTCGACATCCTCGCAGGCATCCGGCGTCATCGCCTCGCGGGTATAGGCCAGGATGGAGTTTCCCGAGAGCAGGTCGTCGGGCATCAGCAGCTCGGTGTAGTCATTGATTCGTTGGAACAGGAACGGCATGGCCTTGTTCCAGAAGTTGCATGCAGCAACCACCAGCATGCGGTAGGCCTCGCCCTGCGGATCGCGGCTGGGCACTTTGCCGTCGAGCAAGGCTACAATTTGCTGCTGGACCTTGTCGTGCACCATCTCGTCGTCGATATGCCCCATTTTTGCCTCAGCCAGAATTTCGGGCTGGAACTGTCCTTCGGAAGGCGACACTACGCCGATACGGGTGTAGCGGTTCACATCCATGAAGCGCAGGGCGCAGAAGCGGTTAAACCAGATGTAGGCCACCCGCTCGATGACTTGATCCTTGCCGTGGTTCTTAATCGCCTCTTCGAGTTTCTTGATGGCGTCGGCGTGCTCGCGCCGGGCGGCGCTGTCCTCGAACTGCACCAATTTTAGCTTGGCGGAGACCTGCTCCAGCAGGCTGCGCCGGGCAAACTGGGCGAATTTTTTAAGTTTTGTGGTTTCCATATATTTATGCTCCTCCGGCTGCAGCAGCAGGGGCCAAGCGTGTGACCGGCCAATCTGGGAACATGGCTTCCCATGTTTCGATGTTATGAACCTGGCAGCTCGCTAATGGCTCTCGATCCCATCGAACGGATTTCTTCGAAAAGTTGGTCAATTGCCTTTCAAGACCATCAATGATGGGCTGTAGTAATGGGCTCTCCAGAGTAATTAGGGAGACGTAGTGGACTGACTTTTCTAAGCGGCGCTCCGCCCAGCGAAAGAAAAATGAAAAGAGGTATTTTTCAATCAGTGAAGCTTCGAGGGTGCCCTCTACAATCTTTTTGAGAAGTTTTGCGCCGCCGACATCTATCGCATCAGGTCGACCTGGATCTTTCACTTCAATAAAAAAAATGGCGTTCTCCATCTCAACAATGAAGTCAACTCTAGGCATGTTCTGCAGGTCATGATAATCAGGTTGATCTGGATTATTCTGGTCGAATTTCATCACGTGTTGAGCACCAACGAAATCAATCTGAAGGCCATCTTCTTGAAGACTATTCACTCGCAGCCCCATTTAGACGTGATTTCGCATAAGCTATCGTCAAGTTATTGAACGCCTCAGCTATCGGATTTTTTTCGATCTTACGATAATCATCTGTGCTGTCAATTTTTACATCTCCAGATTGATCATCCCGATATAGCGCGTGAAAGCGCACGTGGTCATCCTTGCCCTTATCCATGAGCAGATCGAACCACTTGAGCAATACATAGTCGTGGGTCGCCAGGATGATCTGTTGGCCGTTTCGTGACAGCTCCAGCAAAATCTGAACGAGCAGCTTCATCAGCTTAGGGTTCAGGTTGGATTCGGGTTCGTCCCAGAACAGCGGACCGCTGACACCCGGCTGGATCGCGCCGGTTTCCAGCAGGCGTGAGAGTATCCCTGCCTTGCGGAATCCTTCAGCCATGATATTGGCGGAGTATTCGGTATTCTCGGTTTTGAAGGTGACCTTGCCGCCGCCATAGAAAACGAAACGGCCGCCGCAGATGCCATCGATTTGCTCCATGGCCCATTTGGATTTTTCGTGGAGGGTTTCCGGACGAACCTCGGGGAGGTCCAGCAGCAGGCAGATGTCTTGGTAGGTTTGGTCAAAGGAAAGCTCGTATTTTTTGTACAGGCTGGTGAACCCCTTCATGAAGGAAAGAACTTCTTTGGTCGGGATAAAAACGGCATCGGCCTGGAACTGCTCGTAGTTGGCGCAATTCTGGACGGCCAGCGCCTTCGAGTTGTTGAAGAGGGTCGCAGCGATCTTCTGCCCCCCCGCGAACCGGGCCGACAGATAGGCTTGGTCTGTCGCGCCCTGGCGATGCATCTTACCGAGCTTGTCGTCCAACGGCATGAAGAGACGCAGCAGCTTGGCAGTCAGCGCCGCTCCGAGTTCATCTTCACTGGTGTCGGGCTTGTGCTTAAATAGCGGCGCACCGGCGCAAAGCCCATAGGCCGTCTTGAGCAGATGGGTTTTTCCGGTTCCGTTCTCGCCGATGATCACATTGATCTTGGGCGAGAAATCAAGTGTTAGGCCGGTGAAGACCGTGAAATTTCTCAATTCAAGACGCTCTATCATATTTGAATCCTTTTTCCTTTGCGGATCTCTTCCAGTAGAGATTCTCGCATGGATTCCAGGTAGCGTTCCACATCAGTCGCGTCGGCCAGCCAAGCTTTGTCGAATGTGACCTTAAGTGTGCGGCTGAGCACATACTCGATGTGCGGTTCTGGCTTGGCCGGTGGCGTTGGTTCCGCACCTTCATCCTTCGTGGCGCTTCCGTCTGGCTCCGGCGCAGGCTCGGGTGTTGGTGCCGTTTGCGCCCAGGATGTCATCTGCGAAAGCAGGCGCTGGTACTCGCTTTCCTCAAATCGGCGCAGGGTGTCGCGGATAACGGCAATCAGCTTCTGCCGTTCAATGGTCGCGTTGAATTCGCTGAACGGACAGGTGATCTGCTTCTGCTGTTCGTCGGTCAATGAGCTGAACTCACCCATGCCACAAATACGTCCTTTAAGAGCGGCGACCGTCTCCTTGGCTTTGGCAATCTCAGCCTCGATCTGGGCAGCGACCTTCTCCTGCAGAGTTTCGACTTGCGTCTTCACCTGCTGCATGCGGTTGCCCTTGAAGCATTCCGAATCGGTCAAGCTGGCAACCACCTGAGCGGTCTCGTCGTCTTCGATGTAGGCGAAGTTGGGCTCCTGGGTTTGAACAAAGTTGCGGGCGTTATCGAAGATGCCTTTCTGTGGGCCGCTCATGAACTTCCGGACAGGATCGATGACGCTTTCCTTCATATCGAGCAGCGCGTCTTCCTGGCGAGAGAGTTCGGTCAGGTACCAGGTATAGGGCTTGACGGACAGATCCTTGAGCTTCTCAAGCACCGGTGTCAGTGCATTCAGGAACGGATAATAGGAAGCCTGGGCCGCTAGCGGGGTGAGCTGATGCGTGAGATCGTGGAGCGCTGCGCCGGTTTCCCTACCGAGCGCCTTCGCCTCACTGGCGCGGGGCAGAGCGTCGAAGAAGTCTTCAAAGAACTCCTTGAGGGCGCGGACCTGAGACGCAGTAAATTCGACCTGGGGTTCCAGCACTACATTGCCATGGCCATGGGTATTGCGCAGCGCCCGTTCCAGCTCGTCTTCTTCAAGCAGGTTGCCGTCGGCGCGCACCTCGACCTTGCCGCGAGCGCACAGTTTGGCCAGAGTGCAAAGCACGGCGGCATAGTTCCAGCCGTAGGGCTTGTGCTCGAATTTCTCCAGCAAGTTCTTCAAAGTGGTACGCACGCCGCCCCGGTTGTTGCTCTGAATGAACGCCAAGAGCTCCTGCTCGGACTCGGCCAGGGAGGTGGCGTCGTTGCCGACCAAACCCTGCTGCGAATGCTTAAGGCATTTGGCGATGTCATTTTCGGTGTAGGTGATGCTGCGCAGCATCCGAAGGTTCGGATAGGCACGGGAAATGAGCTCATGAAATCCGCGTACTAATCTTTTCTGTGCATCAGCTGACCCAACTTCAATGTCTGTCCCAGCAACTACCAGCTTAGAATTCTCCATAAGTGCTCGAACGCGCTGTTCTAACTCGGCGTACCGTTCTCTGTTCTGGAATCCTTTATCGGTCAGGATGTGTTTCACCGCCTCCTGTTGCGTGATAGAAATGTTTTGTCGAATGTATTTTTCCGTCCTTTTGTACATGAGGATGTCGCGAATGAGGCGTTCATCCACAGGCATAAGGACAAGCATATCATCACGACCCATACTTTGCATTCGCAAAATGGACTCATTTTCGGAATTTTCATGGAACGGGCTGATGACATGGATGGCAAGCTCGTATTCCCTCCCGTGTAGCCGATCATCGAGCTTTCTGGAAAACGGGTAGTCCTGGCCATTCTCGTCGTAGCGGATCTTCCGATGTTTGATAACGTGGTCGAAAACGATTTTCTCAAGCTCGGCGGCAACGTCTGACGACTCCACTTCCGTGTTCTTGATTTCCTGCTCGACGTCTTTTTCCTCGTCGGTCAGGTACTCGTAGAACTCGCCATTTCGCTGCACATAGGTCTGCTGTTCCAGGAGGCTGAGGGCTTCTTCGACACGTTTTCTTAGCGCAGGCAGATCTTGATTGAAGCCGTCAAGCATCAAGACGCACAAGTTACGAACGGTCGGCTTAAACTCCTTGACGTACTTGACCAGGAAGAGCGTCTTCAGCAGCCTAATAGCGAAAGGCCCAACAAGATGTTTTTCCGCCTGAATGATGGCTCGCTGGATATTGGATTTCAGTGCGGTGCGAATGCCTTCGAACATTAGGTCGAAGGTCGCAAGCTGACCGATTTCATGCCCCCCGATTTGGATCGCCACCTGCTGGAACACACCCAGCATGGAGCGCTCGCCCACCGAACTGTGCTTGCCCTCGAAAGCATTATGCTGCGAAAGATTCTGAATGGCTGACTGGAACAGGGCGAACTGGTACGGAATGAACGGATAGCTGTGAATGAAGTGCTCCCGATCCTGATAATTCCGGTAGGTCTGCGAACCGTCTGCAAAATCGAACAGGGTCTTAAAATTATTGGACTGCGCGTGATAAATGTCCGACAGAAGACGAACGCCTTCTTCGGTTTTCATGAGCAGACGCTTTTGGATGACTTCCGCCACATCGGCGCTGGTCAGCTTCATGCGGTTAGCGAACCGCGCCTGAATCTTCGAGAAGTCGTTGCCTTGCTGTTTGCCCATCTCGCCGACAATCGTTCCCATGTCTTCCTGGGCTGTTACGATGATCCATGCCCTGCCTCGGCATTTAGTTGCTAGGCTTTCGGCGATGGTCTGGAGGTTCGTCATCAGTTTGACGTTCTCGGCGATGTACTGACCAACCTCATCGGCAAAAAAGTTCAGACGGAATTCGGGGGATTGTCGCTTGATATACGCATGCACCTGTTCAGCAAAGTCTTCGATGGAAACACGGTATTGGCTGCGATATTTATCGAGTATCCCCATGGCGGATGCCTCGTCACCACCGGCCACCTGGGCATAGGCCTTGGCAATGTTTTTCGATTCGAGCAGGGCCTGCTCGCGGCCCTTTTGCCATGCTCTGCCCGATGTGGATTCATAGGCCAATTTGAACTGTCCATACAGGTCACGGCTGTCGAGGTCGCGTTCAAACTGGGCGATGTGCCCCTGCTTGCCGTAGTAACCACACATTTCGTCAAAAACTTTGACGAAAACTGCGAGGAGCGCATCGAACTGGGTTTTGCTGATCACATCGGCTTTCTGGTCGATGTTGAACAGAATGCTTTTCGACGGGATGGCGACAGCTCGCTTGAGATCACCGCGCAGGATTTCGTTGACGCCACACTTGGGCTGGAACAGGTCAAGAGTCGCGGCCCCGTCAATCTGGCGGTTCTCGAGCAAGAGTGCCAGCATCTTCAGCAGATGGGACTTACCGGACCCGAAGAAGCCGGAAACCCAAACGCCATTGGCACCTTCATAATTATTGTAAGCATCCAGAAACGACTCAAGCCGCTTCTCGACTTCGTTGGTCAGTACGTATTCTTCTATCTCGAGGCGAAGGCTGGCTTCATCGTCAGCTTTGATGACCCCTTCGATTGGGCGGTCAACCGGTTTGTCAAAAATGCTCTTAAGAGTCATTACACTTTCCTCGGTTATGCTTCACAGTGAAAGATGTTAAATGCTCGGTAGTACTTGTCGTCATGCAGCCTTCCGAAGAGATCAAGCGATGCCCCGGATTCCAGGGAGTGGGTGTAGGCTCCAGGGAAAAACATGACGGTAGGCTTTTCTTTCGCCGTGCTCTGCAAATTGTTCAAAACATTGTGCGAACGGATGTAGGGGAATACCTCGCCCACACCGGACATAAAAAGAACCTCGAAATCGGCACTGGCCATCTTGTTTGCTATGGCCGGAATAAGATGAGCTTCAGGGTCCAGTACGCCTTGCAACAACTCTTTGAGCTGTTCTTTGGAGACAGAATCCTCCATCTCGACAATCTGATTCCAGATGTCGCGATCTTTGAGGATTTGTATCGAAAGGTCATACAGATTGATCTCCAGAATCCGAACTCCGGCCTGCTCAAGGCGATTGACCAGCTGACGTTGGAGCCGCTCCATTTCGACAGATTCTTCCGGCCTGAAAGGACAGATAAAGAACGGAACCTCGTTACCGAGACCTTGCTTATTGAGAAATCGCTGGCCCGAGATCACTGCAAAGAGATGCTGAAATCGGTCCTGCATCGACATTATGGCTACATGTACTGTCACTACGACATCCCTTTCAGTTCTGATTCAAATACAGGGAAGCACATAACGTCCCTGCGTCTGCCTTGACAGATCAGCTCCAACAGTCTTGGGCTGAGCATGGCTGCGTGTATGATATTATTGGTCGTCAAGAGATTGGCTTCACGAAGCATCCTAAACAGGATCTGCCGCAATTTGTTTCGTGTCGCCGGAGTGATCTCATCAAGTTCCAAATGCCATTCGGATTTGCGGTTGAAGAACGAATCAAAGTCTTCGTGTGTCAAATCACTTTTTAGAGAGATGTACCGCTCTCGAAGCACCTCTGTTGCAAAATCAGCGACAAATCTGTACCGACGGCAAACAGCAATCCAGAGGAGATAGGCTTGATCTTGGTGGCTAGCATCAATCAAAAATTCTAGTTCACCAAGGCTTAACGTTTTAAGCCGAGAGACGACTTCTCGGCAAATTCGCTTGAGAGTACTCAGCGTTCTGGCTTGTAGTAAATTGTTCGCAACAACTAAATCTCCAACAGAATTCCAGTCCTTTAAAATTAAATACTTTTCTGCAACAAACAATGACTCGGCATGCAATAGCCCAATAACTGTAAACGACATGCGATATTTATCGTCACACTTCTTAGCCATCAACTATTACTTATGCTCCTAAAAATATTCTTATTTAGCCCTGCGCAAAACTCTACCTCTAGCCGCTAGGCCTTGGCCATAAAAACAAACAAAGACATATCTACAATCCATCTAGACATCGTTTCGTTGCCGAGGCAATATTGTAAGAAATTGCCTTATAATCGTTTACTATAAAAATAGCCTCGCTGGCCGGATTAATACTTCTTTGCTCGACCCTTGTAGCTGCCTTTATTATCATAAATTTTATAAGAGTCGCCTTTGTCACTTTCTTTCACACGACCTTCATAAGTCCCTTTAGAATCGTAAATCTTGTCGTTATTGACGCGCCCTTGATAGTTGCCTTTGTTGTCGTAAATTCGGACAGTCTTCCCATCCGAGCTTTCCTTCAAACGTCCCTCGTACCGACCACGGGCGTCGTACATCTTATCGTCTTGGACCCTGCCCTGATACCGCCCTTTTTCATCGTAGAGCCGGTAGTTGTCGTTGTCGCCATTTTCGTGGGCAATTGCCGACGCGGACATTCCGACCAGCAGCAGGATAGCCAACAGGAACGTTTTAACGGCTCTTCGCGGCAGCATCAGCTTCTCCTTGGGTTGGCAGGGGAAGGGCAGGCCAACGCCCCTCTCTTCATCACTTCACCAATGGGAACGCCAAAATGCCGGTTCCTCATTCAGAGAGGAAAGCCGGCATTTTGACGTTGTATCGGTCCCTACGGCCATACCCGGATGACAAGCGACTCTTGGGATACCATTTCTTAGGATTACTCGGAAACACGCACCCTATCAAGGGGAGGACGATGTTGGACCAAAATTTTCCAACCAATCCAGACCATTCAATACCAAGTAAGTATGTTAAGCAGCTTCAGGCAGTTCCTCATTCAGGCGCATGTACCCGTTCTGGTAGTCATCGGAGTCAAGGACACAGCCCCACCAATTGCGCCCCATCGCCTTGGCCTGGACCACCGTGGAGCCGGAACCAGCGAAGCAGTCAACGACGCTGTCCCCGGGAACAGTCATGGCCCCAATCAACTCCCGAAGGAGACCCGCCGGCTTTTCGGTCTGGTGGAACTCGTTCTTAGCGTTGGGATACTCGAAGTGGTCATTGATAGCATTATACAGGACAGGCTTCCCCTTGGTGGCATAAATAATTTTCTCGGTGATGGGGCGAAGGCCGCAGATAAGAGACCCTTGCGTGTGCTGGGACTTCTTCCAAATAGCCACTCCCTCGTAATGGTAGCCAGCCGTCTTGATAACGTTAATGAAGTCCGCCAGCATCTTGTCGCCACTAAACACAACGATATACGAATCATCCTTCATCTTGGGGTAGAGCTGCTCAAGGCTTTCTTTAAGAATACGGGTCGCATCCTCGGGATTGTCGTTGGCGATGGTCCGGTTAGTCCTGTCAGAAATGGAACGGTACGTACAACCATAGGGAGGATCAGTCAGCAGAAGAGCCACAGAACCATCAGGAATTTCATGGATGTGTTCGAGGCAATCGCCTTCGACCCACGAAGCCATCTCCTTGTTGTTCACGTTCATGATAGAATTACAGTATTTGACAATGTTCCGAAATTTAAGCCGTTCAACGCCATTCTGGTCAGTTTCAAGGCCATGCTCGGCAAGCCAATCGTAAAGTTCATTAATATTACCAGCTCCAGGATTGTTTTCATAGAACTGCTTAAGGCGATTAAGCTCATAAAAAACAGGAGCAATGATGTGAAAACTCGTATGCTTCAACATAGAAAGCTTAATAATCTTTTCATAGGGCAAAAAGGCGTCGATCCATTCATCACCGTTATCCATCTCCATGACCTTCTTCACGAGACGGATTCCCTTCTTCAGATCGGGGGTGCCATACTTACCGTTGACCACGATCTTGGACAAACCCAACCAAGACCGATCATTAAGATTCTTAAAGTCACACAAAACAGTGGCCTTGCTGCGAAGCTTCATTTTATCCTCGTAGGTCAGTTCAGCCTCAATGCGCTTGTACACCTTGGCACCATCACGGTACAAACGGACGTTCTGGGGGTGCTTACGGATCTTTTCGGCGTAAAGCGTGAGGTCGCTCTTGTTGCCCCGGCCACCCGCACGCGCCTCGAATCCCAGAGCATGAATACCGATGTCCAAGGCAGTCATCTCCTGGCACTTGTTCTCGTGGATCAAGGCCATGTAGGCTTCGTCGTCGTCCATTTCCACAACAATGCAAGGAAGTTCATCGATATTTTCCTGCTTGGCGGCCTCAAAACGAATATGGCCATCAATAATTTCAAAGGTGTTATTGGGAATCTGGCGGACCTTGAGAGCATTCCCAGGCTTAAGACCGTTGTTCTGGCGAATGCTATTGCGGATAAATTCAATCAAGTCCTGATCCATAACAGCGCGAGAATAACCAGAGTTGGGAACAATGTTCGCCGTAGCAATGAAAGTGATGGTGTTCATGTCTTGGCTCCTTTGCTTTTGCGTTCAAGCTGGAGCCAATGCTAGGCGGGATGGGGTCCTCAATGGGGATCAACGAAAACTAGCCCACGGATCCTTTGAAAAAATTACTGCAAAACAAGATACATACGACTATCGCGGGCCTACGCCGAAACCATTTTGCCATTTGCAAGCCTTTTGGCCCGTGGTAAGGCCCCTCGATCAAACATGTCGCCAGGAGGAATTCACTTATGCCTGCAGACGCACAGTCCACCTCGGATTTGAACCTGGGTTTCGCGCGCTTTTCCTTCTCCAAAGACCGTTCAATGACAGCAGCGATTCTCCTTGGTTCTGACCGAGTCCCCGCCCATGGCGTCACCGACACAGAGGTTGGGAGAATTTCACACGCAAACACTATGGAACTCATGGCGAAGTTCCCATTTGAAATCTGCTCCAAGCTCATCTCCATTATGGGCAAAGACTTGGTTGCGGAGGCTATCTTTAAAGACAAAGAAAATAATATTGATAACTTCTACGACTATTGCACCCTTCAGCTACAGAAAGTTTTGTTTTTGCTTAACCCGTCTGCTTTTCCTGTTCGCAATTCAGCTCCTGCGGAATTCCTTCTCCTTATTAGCGAATATATTATTCTTCTGAACCAACTGTGCGGCACATTCGAATCAAATCCAGACAACTACTTTGAAATTCCATCACAAGAGACCATCATTGAAGAAATCAAGCAAATTAAAACACAGTCATACGACATGGTCTTCGCCTACGAATTTATTCGTTTTGTCTGTTTTTATTATACGATCTTTATTGACCTAGAAGAACATGAAGTGGATGGCGTCAATGTCATCAAAGCCAAGGACAAGGATGTTCTCTCTGATTTTCTTGGCAACATCTTCATTGGAAGAGACAGAGCATCATACAATATTGTTCCCGCAAGCGCCGAAGACTCTGGCTACACGACCGTAATCAATTTCATCAACACAGGTTCTATCAATATTCTGGCCAAATTTTCATGTGATTCTCAGGAATTGATAAAGCTCAAGACTGTTCAGGCTCTCATGATTCTTGAAGAAAAGATCAAAGCAAAATGTTCCAAAATTCTATACCACTGGAATAGATTTATCATTGAACCACGAGAACTGCAGCCTGCAGGTGTATTGAGGCTCACTGCTTGGTGGGAATCGATATTGTCAGATACCATTTTCACCGAACAACT
The DNA here is from genome assembly GCF_000801335.2 of Desulfovibrio sp. TomC. Taxonomy (NCBI): domain Bacteria; kingdom Pseudomonadati; phylum Thermodesulfobacteriota; class Desulfovibrionia; order Desulfovibrionales; family Desulfovibrionaceae; genus Desulfovibrio; species Desulfovibrio sp. TomC. The sequence goes on along the minus strand of NZ_JSEH01000019.1, from coordinate 90,584 downwards.
CTGTAAATTTAATGCGCTAGTAGGCCGGCTAAGCGTGATAGGGATCGAGACCCACTCCGACAAGTTTCAAGAACTTGGACAGCAAACCGTCGATATCTACAAAGAATACAATACAATTATTGAAGAAAAACTCCCAATGAGAATGGATACAATCCTCCCCAAAGCAGAAGAAGAGGCCGCTTTGCTCTACAACGTCATGATTGGGAAAATTCGCCCTGAATTTGACTCACGACGTTATTCAGCTCAAAAGCTTTCCACATGCAGTCAAGACAGAAGAAAGCGGATGCGTGATTATTATAATGCAAATTCAGAACATTTTGTTAAGATTTCTCTACAGCACATAGACATGCTTACTTTGGAATATTTAAAGCTTGACCGCGAATTGCACAAAGACTTCTTGTCACAAGTCGCTAACGACTACGGGTATAGCCGTGTTTCGAAGAAATCCATTGGACGGTGGATTGCCAACTACAAAAAGAAAAAACGGTCCAACCATTAACCATTTTCGAGATCAAGCCCCCCCCAAAAAGGATCCACCAGGGCCTAAAATCGGGGCCTCCTCGCCTCCCACTCCTGGGCTACAGTGGGGTCATTGGAAGCAATGATCCCACTGCAAACAACAGGAGATTGACATGCTTAATCCGCACGGCAACTTTAACTTTGGCATTATTGAAGGGTGTATCTCGCAGGTTCACGGGGATGACGACAACAACGACAAGCTTTGTAACTTTTCTTCCGTGATTGTTGAAGAAAGGACTGTCACCGACGGCATCAATTCCAAGATTTATTTCCTTATCGAAGCGGCCCTTTGCGACGGTTCTCCCCTCCCGAGCATTTGTGTTCCGTCCGACAAGTTCGACTCTCTGCGCTGGATCAGTGAGTACGGTTCGCTCGCCATGGTCTATCCCATCAAGCAGGTGAAGCACCTCCTGCCCCTGGCGATTCGCGTGATCAGCGGAGTGGTGCCGAAAAAGACGGTCGTGAGCCACACGGGCTGGACTGAATCCACCCACGGTCTCGGACACACCTACCTGACGAATGGCTCCGCGATTGGCACCGACATGGACGCCGCCGCCTACGAAGTCTCCATTGAAGATCCTCGCTTGAGCAAGATCTCCATTAACCCGGCCGATGACCACGAAGCACTTGTCCAGTCTGTCCAGTCCTGCCTGGCTCTTGCCCAGATGAACCCGAGCAAAGTCATTCTCCCCCTCCTGGGGGCGACCTACCTGGCCCCGCTCCAGGGCATGGTGCCTCTTGATCTCTCTGTGTTTCTTTACGGCGCGACCGGGTCCTTCAAGTCCCAGCTGACCATGCTTTGCCAGAGCCACTATGGACGGGAGTTCCACGATAACCTGCCCGGCAACTGGACCTCCACCGAGAACGCCCTCGAAATCATGGCCTTTGTTGCCAAGGATGCGCTTTTCGTCATCGACGACTTTGCCTACCTGCGCAACGAAAAGTCCTCTTTTGGTTACAAGGACTTGGAGAAAAAGGCGGAGCGTATTTTCCGTGGACAGGGGAATACCGCCGGTCGTCAACGGATGTTTCAAAACGCGTTGGCCCGGAGCTTTTTTTCCCGTGCCATGATTATGACCAGCGGCGAAACGTTGCCGAGGGGTGACAGCCTTCTTGCTCGTCTTTTCGTCGTCCAGCTCAACAAGGGGGATATTGATTCCAACGAACTCACCGAGATGCAGCAGTATGCCAAGGACGGCATTTTTGAAAATGCTATGGCTGGTTACATCAAGTGGCTTGCTACTAATTACGACAGTCTTAAGGATTTCATCCCTGCTCAATTCGAGAAGATGCGTGAGCAGTTCGGCGAACTTCGCGCTATCCATTCCAGGACTCCTGACAATACTGCGAAGCTTTTTATTGGTCTTGGGATGTTCATGTATTACGCAAAGAGCATCAGCGCTATTACTGATGCCGAGGCATCGATGTTTATGGACCATGCGAAGGCTGTCTTCCTTGAACTCGGATACAACCAGAATCAGGTTTTCTACTTTGATGATGCTGTTGACTTCTTCTTCGATCAGGTTATCGAAGCCATGACCGACGGAGCGGGCCACTTTAACTTCATTAACCCCAACGAATTCCATTCTTTTGAACGTAAGGGATTTATTGGCTGGTCTAACGTCAACGGTGAGTGGCAAAAAAATGGATTTTGCATGGGCTGGATCAATGGCAATAACCTCTACCTGCTGCCCGCCACCAGCTACGAAATCGCTCACAACAAAACTAAGTCCAAGGGATTTAACCTTGAAACCAAGGGTCGCCTTTGGAAGCGCCTCCATGAACGCGGGATTGTCCTGAGCAGTGATCCTGACCGCATTGGTACCCGCAAGTTCGTGAATGGTATCCACCACCGCGTTCTTCATTTGGATTTCAGTGAATGCTTTAAGGACACCTTCCGTCGTCGCGGGGAGGGTGCCGAGAATGGACAGGAAAACAATATTGCTCCTGAAATGCTGCCTCATGGGAACGAGGACGGCTGGGATTCTCATGTCGGTTCGACCGGAACTGACGACTTTTACACCGACATTTAGCCCTGCTGGACCATTCAAAAGACGACAGCCCCTGCGCCATAACGGCCAGGGGCTGTTTGGCTTTCAAGAGCCTCCCGAGTGCTGACTGCCACGAGAAATGCACCGCGCCCTGGCGTATCGAAGGTCTGGCCATTTTCCGCGTGTACGCCAAGCACAGGGCAGTTTCCACCTCAGACGGCCTAGCGCCCTATTTGCAAATAAAAACTCCCTGTGTGCCTTTCTGCGCAGAATACGAGATGGGTTAAGGTTGGCCAACAAAATGCCACCTAACCCGAATAGTGCTGTTCGCCTTGCCCATGCCTATGCCCCCCCGGCCGTGCTGGATTAGGGCACTCTCGGGAAAATGGGCAAATGGTCACCGGGGGGGCACATTGGCTATGACTGGGTAGGGCGACGACAGAGGACCCATTCGACGCAATTAACGGGGCCAATTCGGGCCGGATTTTTACACTAAGATGTCCTTAACTATCAAAGAAGGACATCACTTTGGAAAAGAAAAAATCGAGACACAACTGGGATGTAGTTTTCAATTTTGTCCCCTTCGAGTCGCAAGAGCAGAGAGACTTGCATTACAATATCTTTGTTAAATCCATTTTTTGTCTAAAGAATTGCGATAGTACAAAAACTGAGTCTACCGAAGAAGCTAAAGCTGCTTAGGAGTTTCGCAATACTATTGATGAGTTAAGACGGCTGCCGGTTCGATTAGTTACCAGAGATTCTATCCCACCCCACCCCTGCCGTACCTTTTTTTAGGAACTGTTCAATCTTCCGCAAGTTTCCCCTCTTTGGCTTGACTCCGCGTATTTCCCAGTTGAGGATACTGCTCTCGTCAACGGACAGAGCTTCGGCCAAGTCAGTTATTTGAAGGCCGAGGTCCATCCGTTTTTTTCGGATTTCCTCTCCAAGAAAGCGGGGCGCTGCGGGGTATCCTTTGCAGAAGATTGTCTTGGGAAATTCAAAGTGTAAAGTCATATAACTATTCAATAATGCTGAATAAATTGAGTTTGAAATCTGTACCGAACCCTTGCCCCTGCGGCTACCTGGGCGACGAGCGCCACGCCTGCACCTGCGGCGACGCCGAGGTGCGGCGTTACCGGGCGCGCCTGTCCGGGCCGCTTCTCGACCGCATCGATTTGCAGGTGGAGGTGCCGGCCGTGCCGTACAAGGACCTCAAGGCCGAGGCCTCGCCGGTCACCTCGGCCGTCATGCGGGAGCGGGTGTTGGTCGCCCGGGAGGTGCAGGCGGCGCGCTATGCCGGGATGCCGATCACGGTCAACGGCCGGCTGTCCGGGCGCTCGTTGTCCACCCATTGCCGGCTTTCGGCCGAGGGCCATGCCTTTTTGGAGGGTGCTGTGCGGCGTCTTGGCCTGTCGGCCCGGTCGCACACGCGGATTTTGCGCATCGCCCGCACCATCGCCGATCTCGACGCCGCCGCCGACCTGCGGGTGGAGCATCTGGCCGAGGCGGTCAATCTGCGCAGCCTGGACCGGCAGCGGTTGGCCTAACCCGCCGGCTTGATCTCCACCACCTTGGCCACGGCGCGCAGCAGCTGGTCCATGTCGCAGGGCTTGGTCACGAACTCGTCCATGCCGGCGTTTAAAAAGCGTTGGCGGTCGCCTTCCAGGGCGTAGGCCGTCAGGGCCACCACCGGCAGGCGGCGGTTGGTGCCGGGCACCTCGCCGTTTCGGATGTGGGCCACGGCGGTCAGCCCGTCCATCACCGGCATCTGGACGTCCATAATCACCACGTCCACCCGCTCCATGGACAGGCGGCGCAAGGCATCCTCGCCATTGCCGGCCTCGATGACGTCGTGGCCGAGCTTGCGCAGCCCCCGGGCCAGGGCCAGACGGTTGATGGCCTCGTCTTCCACCACCATGATCCGAAGCGGCGGCAGGGGGATCATCTCGGCCTCTCCTGAGGGGGGCGCGTCGAGTTCCGCGACCACCGGCCACATGGGCACGGTCAGATAAAACGTGCTGCCATAAGCCGGCTGGCTCTCCACCCAGATGCTGCCGCCAAGCAGCTCGGCCAGCCGGCGGGCAATGGACAGCCCCATGCCCGTGCCGCCGTAGCGCTTGGTCAGGTAGTCCTCGCCCAGGGCAAAACTCTCGAAGATGGCGGCCAGTTTGTCGGCTGCGATGCCGATGCCGGTGTCGGTCACGCTGAAAACGAGGCTCACGCCGCTGAAATCGGCGGCGACGAAGACCCGGCGCGTCCCCCCGGACTGGGTCGGCTCATACCGGCGCACCTGCACCGAGATGCCCCCGGCCGGGGTGAAACGGATGGCGTTGTCGATGAGATTGGAGAGAATCTGGCGCAGCCGGAAGGGATCGCCCAAGAGCTTATCGGGCAGGGTGGCGTCGACATTGAGATCAAAGGTCAGCCCGGCCAGCCCGGCCCGTATCGAAAACGAGCTGCGAAGCGAGTCAAGCAGCCGGCGCAGGCCGAATTCCCGCAGCATGGGCGAGAGGGAGCCGGATTCGACATTGGCCAATTCCAGCAGATTGTCCACGATCTCCACCAGCCGGTCGGTGGCGTCGCGCACGGTCTGCCAGTATTCCGTTTCGCCGACGGCCTTGCCCTCAAGCACGGCCAGCTGGGCCATGCCCAGGATGCCGTTTATGGGCGTGCGGAGTTCATGGCTGATATTGGCCAAAAACTGGGTTTTGGCTTCGCTGGCCGCCTCGGCCCGGCGTCTGGCCGAGATCAGTTCTTCCTCGACCTGCCGCCGGGTCACCGCCATCTCGAACAGCACGGACAGCCGGCCCACGGCCCGGATATCCCGGTCGGCATAGGGGGCGGCGGCATCGGCCAGCAAAATGAGGCCCCGTGGCTCCTCGCCGGTTGGCCGCAACGGCAGGGCCAGAAACCGGGACACCCGTTCCAGGCCGGGCTGGGCCGGACCAAAACCTTCCAGCGTGGTCGGTCGGTCGACACGGAGCGGGACGCCTTCGTTTAAGGTGGCCGCAAAGGGACCGCCGAACCGGCCGCCGTCATCCTGGAAGAGGTCGCACTCCTCAGGCCGCAGGGGCCGGATCGTGCCGTCGGCCTGGGTCACGGCCAGCCAGTCCAGGCGGCCGGTCGGTCGGACGACGATGCCGACGGCGCCCAAAGGACTGCCCGTCAGCCACAGGGCGTGCTGGAGAACGTGGCTGGCCAGGGCGCGCAGGTCCTGGCCGCCGGCCGCCAGTTCCAGGGCGGTGCGCGACATGGCCGCACCGGTCCGAAGGGCCTGACGCAACAGTTTCGAGGTGCGCTCGCGGCCAAGCCCGAGCCGCATAAATTCCAGCCCGTACGAGACGTCGTCGGCCATCTGGGTGAGCAGCCCGACTTCCTCGTCACTGAAATCCCGCTGCGCCGTTTCGTAAATGGTGATGGCCCCGGCCGGGCGACCGGCCACCCGCAGCGGCAACGACAAGGCGCTGTGATAGCGGTCGAGCCCGGCCGGGCGGTTCGGCCAATCCTTGAAAAACGGTTCGTCCTGCATGTTGGCCATAATGACCAGACGCGCCTCCCGGACGGCCGTGCCGGTGGGGCCGTGTCCCCGGGGGGACGCATCCCAGTGGGCGTCCAAGGTGTCGAGCCAGGCGCTGTCCTGGCCGGCCCGGGCCGCCACCCGCAGCCGTTTTTCCGGTCCCGGCTCGATTATACCTACCCAGACCAGACTGTAGCCGGACTGCTCCACCAGAATTTGGCCGATGCGGCTGAAAAGGCCTTCGCGGTCCGTGGCCCGAATCAGTTCATGATTGATGGAGCTTAAGGCCACAAGCGCCCGGTGGGTCCGGTCCAGATCGGCCCTGGCCCGGAGGATCTCGGCGCCCTGGCCCGAAAGATTGCAGCGAAGCCGGCGCTCGCGGTCCACGAGCAGCCCGACCAGCCCTCCGGGCAGGAGCACGCAGACGGCCACGGTCAGATAAAAGATGTTGAGCCGCCAGGGCTCCCAGACCAGCCACAGATGCATCCGGTACCAGTCCGCAGCGGTCAGCAGGCCCAGGGCCAGGACAAGTGATGTGGCACAGCCGGCCGCAAGGGCTGGGAAAAAGCCCCGGACGGGCGGCTGGTCTAGGGGCTTTGCCACGGAACACCTCTCCAGTCCATTTTCTAACCCGACTTTCGCAAAAACGGAAGAGTCTTTCGCTCCGTCGTAGGGCAGGCCGACAGGCTGCCCAGGCGCGTTCCCGGACAAATCGCAGGGAGAGGTTGACGGAAAGACTGCCCCCGGTGTATCTTCCTCGTCACCAATTTCACGATCCACCTGATCCGAAGGAGTAGCGGCTATGAGCATGGTTTCGGAACTCATCACGAATATGGGCCATTCCACCGAGCAGGGCTTCTTCGGGGTTACGGCTATTTACATCTACATGGCCATCATTGTCGCCACGGCCATCGTCCGTATCCGCCAGTTCCTCAAAGAAGACCACCACTAGGCCACGGCCGGCGCTCCCCGCCGGATCGTTCCGATTGCAAGCCGCCTCCGGGCGGCTTTTTTTTGTTCGACGGACGGCGACGTCTTCCCGGGGCTGTACTCCTCCCCGGGCTTCGGCTCACGACCCAAAAAAAGGCGGGGAGACCGCTCCCCGCCCGAAAATCAACAAGCCGCACCAGCCTAGGCCTCGCGGATCATCTCCATCAGATACTGGCCGTAATCGTTTTTGAGCATGTCCTTGGCCAGATGCTCCACCTGCCCGGCATCAATATAGCCCATGCGGTAGGCGATCTCCTCGATGCAGGCCACCAGCACGCCCTGGCGTTCCTGGATGGCCTGGACAAAGCTCGAGGCATGGAGCAGCGACTCATGGGTGCCGGTATCAAGCCAGGCATAGCCGCGCCCGAGAAACTCCACCTTGAGCTTGCCGCGTTGCAGATACACGTTGTTGAGATCCGTGATCTCAAGCTCGCCCCGGGGCGAAGGGGTCAGCCCCTCGGCCACCGACACCACGTCGTTGTCGTAGAAATACAGTCCAGTCACCGCAAACTTGGACTTGGGATGCTCCGGCTTTTCCTCGATGCTGATGACGTTTTTTTCCGCGTCAAACTCGACCACGCCATACCGCTTGGGATCGCGCACCTTGTAGCCGAACACCACGCCGCCGTCCGTCAGCCGGGCGCTTCGCTGCAAGACCGTGGCCAGCCCCTGGCCGTAAAAGATGTTGTCGCCAAGCACCAGACAGACCGAATCCTTGCCGATAAATTCCTTGCCCAGCAAAAACGCCTGGGCCAATCCCTCGGGCTTGGGCTGCACCTTGTACGTGAACGTCACGCCAAGGCTCTTGCCGTCGCCAAGCATCTCCTGAAAACGAGGCAGGTCGGTCGGCGTCGAAATGATTAAAATATCCCGGATGCCGGCCAGCATCAGCACGGACAGCGGGTAATAGATCATGGGCTTGTCATAGATGGGCAAAAGCTGTTTGCTCACCACCCGCGTGATGGGATAGAGCCGCGTACCGGAACCGCCGGCCAAGATGATGCCTTTCATCCGTTCTCCTCACTTGATAAGCCGTCCATGCCGGACGTATCGTTGCCACGCTTTTGACCCAACCACCAAAAAACCGCAAGGCCCGCAAAGGATGCCGCCATGGGACTTTCCCTGTCTACCGCAGCCAGCCTGACCCTCGCCGCCAACCAACGGCTTCATATTCTTGAAACCGACGCACCCGACTATGCCGTGCGCCTGGTTGCCGCCGGACGCCTGCCCCGGCTGGCCGTCGGGACGACGCTCACGCCCGAGGGGGGCAGCCCGGTCCTGCAACTCATCGGCGTCCACTCCCGCCCCGGCCAGGACGATGTCCCGGCCAGCCGCGTCCTTTGCGCCAAAGTCCTCACCCCGGGCAGCCTCCCGGCCGGCGAAACCCGTTTCAGCCCAAACCGCCAGGGCCTTGCCCTGGCCTGGATCACGTTAAGCGACAAAGGCAGCCAGGGCCTTCGCGTCGACGCCGCCGGCCCGGCCATTGCCGAAACCTGCGCCGCCTCCCTGACCATAAGCCTGGCCAAAGGCCATATCCTGCCCGACGAGCCGGCCCAACTCAAAGCGCTCCTCGTCGATCTGGCCCTGACCCAGGGTTTCGACCTCATCGTCACCACCGGCGGCACCGGCCTCTCGCCCCGCGACACCACCCCCGAAGCCACCCTGGCCGTCATCGAAAAACGCCTGCCCGGCTTCGAGACCGCCATGCTCATGGCCTCGCTGGCCAAAACCCGCCACGCCATGCTGTCGCGCGCCGTGGCCGGCACGCTTGGCCAGGCCATCATCGTCAACGTGCCCGGCTCCCCCAAGGCCGTGCGCGAAACCCTGGCCGCCCTCATGCCCGCCATCCCCCACGGCCTGGACAAATTGCGCGGCGACCCGGCCGACTGCGCCCAGGCGTAGGCGAAGGGGGAGGTGAAGAAGCAGGGGCGCAGCCCAGACCCTACTGGGGCGTTGCCCCAGGCCCCGCCAGGGCGTTGCCCTGGACCCGCCGGGCGGGATCATCCCTCCCGGACCCCCTGGATGGGCGCGCCTGGAGCGGACGGGGCAAGGGGTTGCCGCCGGCTTTCGGTTGCGGCAGGGTGGAGGGGAATCCAAGGAGGTGGGCATGGGATTTGCGCGGCGTTTTGCCGGACTGGTTGTGGTTCTTTGTCTCCTGACCGCTTCGGCCGCTCTGGGGCAGACGGCCAAGGACCCGTCGCGCGAGGCAATGTTGCAGACCATCGGCATGTTGGCCGGGCAGGGCTTGGTGCTTGGGCACGAAGCGTTGGCCGGGGTGGCGGCGCGCTATGAGAAGGGCCTGATCAGCCGGGAGCAGGCCGGGCAGGTCCTGGCCGACATGGGGCGGTATGCCGAACTGGTCATGGGCGTCTTCAAGGACCGGCTCATGGGGCGGCTTGGGCCGGAGGAGCGGCGCGATCTCGGGCTTTTGATCGGATTTTACGGGGTGGAGCGGGAGACGGTGGCCGCGCTGGCCGCCGTGGTGAGCGGCGAGGCCAAGAATCGGGCGGCGTTTGAGGCCTCCATGGAGCGGCTTTCCGGCATCATCCGCCAGATAAGCCTTGGCCAGGGCACTCCCTGACCCGTCCGTCTTGCCAAGGACCGGCGGAGTGTGCCACAAGGCAAATGCGGGGTTTGGCCATCCCTTCGGCCAGCCCCAAGCCAGGAGATGGTTATGAAAAAACTGCTCTGTCTCTGCCTGCTGGCCGGCTTTGTGCTGGCTGCCGTGGTCGTGGCGGGTGATGCCGAGGCGCGGCGGCCCTGTCCGCCGGGCTATTTCTGGGACGGCCCGCGTGGTTGCATGCCGGTGCCCTATGTCCCGGTTCCGGTCCCGCCGCCGGGCTATTACCCGTATCCCTATGCGCCGCCGCCGCCGCCGGTCTGCCCGCCGGGCACGTTCTGGCAGGCCGGGGCCTGTCGTCCGGCTCCGCGTCCGGCTCCGGGCATCCAATTGTACCTGCCGCCGATCTACATCGGACCCTAGGCCGCTTGCGGCGTCCCGGCCAGGGACGCCGGTCCTGGGCCTTGCCCGCAACGACGACCGCTGGTTGTCCGCCTGTATCGCGGACGGCCGGCGGTCGTTGCCGTTTGGCGGCCCTGGGCGGGGCGGGCGGGAACATCTGCCGGCCGGCCGGGGCTAGGATGCGTCGGCGGCGGGCGTGCGTTCGGCCAGCAGCAGGGTCAGGGGCCGCTGGTCGCAGCACAGCTTGTGGACCGGGGCCGGCGGCAAGGACGCGGCGGTCCCGGCCTGGGTCTGGTCCGGGCTGCCCGGACGGCCGGTCAGGGAGCAGCCCAGGCCAAAGGGCGGCAGGTAGTCGAGCATGGCCGGGTGCGTGGCCGGGACGGCCAGACCGGCCAGCCGGGCGCAAGCCGGGCAGGCCGTTGCGGCGGCGTCCAGATCGAGGATGAGCCAGAGGTCCGGATCGCGGGCCAGGGCGTCCAGAAGGGCGGCGGCCCGGGCCTTTTGGGCTTCGAAAAAATCCATGAAGGCCTCGAGCTGGCTTGCGCCGGCCCCGGCCTCTTCGGCCAGATTCCAGACGACCTGACCGCTCAATTTGCTAAAAAGCTTGTGCTTTTGAAGAAGCTCGGCGGGTGTTGGGGGCATGGTCCGGCGTGGCCTCGTCCTAGGGTTTGATGTAGGCAAAGCCCTGGCGTTGGAGGTTGACGAGTTCGAGGATGCCGGCGGGAACGATGCGGCAGGCCGGGCACAGCGATTCGGGTGCGATATTGAAATGGGTGAGCGCGTTGTTGCAGACCCGAAGCTCCAACCCCTGGCCGCACAGTGTGAGGAGCTTGGCGCAGTTGTCCGTATCCTTGACCATGAGCTTGATGGCCGGTCCGTTGACCAGCAGGACGAGGGTAAATTTTTCTTCCGGCAGGGCTTTGAAGACATTGCTGATGTTGCTAACGGCAATATCGAGTTCGGCCTGGCCCTGGTCGAGGTGGAACACAATGTCGTAGTGCATGGCTTCCCCTTGTTTCCCTTTTTCAGGGGCCGGCTGCTCCGGCGGCGCTGCGCCTCACCCCCCACCCCATTTGCAGGGGTCCGGGGGAATCATCCCCCCGCCGCCGGAGGCATCTTCCCCTCTTCTCATCTCTTCACTTCACGTCCCTCGCAACTACGGCCCGTCCTGGGAGCGTTCGCCCGGGCGCATGTCCGGGCTGGTGTAGAAGAATTCGATGCGCCGGTTGCGGGCCTTGTTTTCGGACGAGGTGGGCGGCACCAGCGGCTGGCTGTCGGCCAGTCCCACGGCCCGCAGGCGGGTGGTGGGGATGCCGGCCTTTTCCGACAGGTAGCGGGCGGCGGAAGCGGCCCGGGCCGCGGACAGTTCCCATTTGGACGGATAGGGGCCGGAGCCTTCCTCGTCGTCGGCGTGGCCGCGCACGGTGAGATTGATCTTGAAATCGCGCAGGATCTTGGCCACTCCGTCCAGGACCTTTCGGGCGGCCGGGGTCAGTTCCGCCGAGGCGGCTTTGAACATGACCGAACTGTTGACCTGCATGAGCACGCCCGAGGAGTCGTTGCTGACGCCGGAGTTGTTCTTGACGGCCTGATCCGAGGTGATGAGTTCCTTGATCAGAATGGCGATTTCGTACTTGAGCTTGTTTTCCTGGGAAAGCTTGAATTCCGGATTGCCCTTGATGGCGTCGGGGCTGATGAAGGTGGGCACTTTTTCCAGGTTCTGGACTTTTTCCTTGGACGGCACGTTCTTGTCCTGAAAGACCAGGGACAGCTCCGTTTTGGTCTGGGGTTTGAGCGACACCACCAGCCACAGGAGCAGGAAAAAGGCCATCATGGCCGTCACGAAGTCGGCGTAGGCCACCTTCCAGGAACCGCCGTGGTGTCCGCCGTGGCCCTCGTCGGACTCGCGGTAGATGACAACGGTCTTGCCGTCATTTTTTCCCACGAAGCGCCCCTTCCATGTCTTCCATGCTCGGCCGCACGTCGTCGGGGATGGCCCGGCGGCCCATTTCCACGGACAGTAGCGGCGAGAAACCGGAGTTGAAGGCGGCCAGCACTTCCTTGACCACGTGGAGCATGTGCTGCTGGGCCTTGGCCTGGTATTCCAGGTTGACGGCCATGGGACCGACAAAGCCGTAACTCATGAGGATGCCGAGGAAGGTGCCGACCAGGGCCGCGCCGATGCTGTGGCCGAGCACTTCCGGCGGCTCGTTGATCTTGCCCATGGTCAAAACGATGCCAAGCACCGCGGCCACGATGCCAAGGCCGGGCAGGGCGTCGGCAATCTTGGTCACGGCTCCCGGGGCGATCATGGCGTGGTGGTGCATGGTGGCAATGTCGGTGCGCATGAGGTCGTCGTAGCGGTGGGCGTCGATGCCTTCGGAGAGCAGGCACTTGATGTTGTCGCAGATGAAATAGGCCAGCTGTTTGTTTTTGGCGATGCCCGGGTAGCGGTTGATGGTGGCGGACTGTTCGGGCTTGGAGACATGCGGTTCCAGGGCCACGATGCCGTCGCGCCGGGCGATGTTGATCAGTTCGAAGAGGAGCGAGAGCAGGTCGGAATAGTCGCCGGCCGTTGGTTCCTTGCCGGTAAACACGTGCATGACGTGTTTGAAGGTGCCAAGGGCGATGGATTTGGGCGAGGAGATGAAAAAGGAGCCAAGGGCTGCGCCGCCGATGATGAGCAGTTCGATGGGCTGGAACAGCACGCCCATATGGCCGCCTTCGAGCAGGAAGCCGCCGAAGACGCAGGCGAGAACCACCACAATGCCGATAATCGCGAACATGGCCCACCAGTCGGGCGCGCCGTGGGCGGCCCGGGAAAAACCGGCCGACGCAAACGCGCCTCCCGGAGAGTGTCAGAAGAATACGCCTGCGGCGTTACCCTCCTGCTTTAGAAAAAACCGGCGCGTCGGGCAAGGGGCGAGACGCTTTTGGGCCTCGCCCCGGGACCGGTACGGCTATTTTGCGCCGTGGCACTTCTTGTATTTCTTGCCCGAGCCGCAGGGGCAGGGATCGTTGCGGCCGACCTTGGGGGCCTCGCGCCGCGTGGGTTCCTTTTTGGCCGGTTCGGCGTCGGCGTCCGGTCCGGAATACTGCACGTTGGCGGTATCGCTCTTGTGCTGGAACTCCTCTTCCTGCACCTCGGCCCGGATGCGCACCCGGGACATGGACCGGATGGCGGCGTCGCGCATGCTGTAGATGAGCTGCTGGAACAGTTCGAAGCCTTCGCGCTTGTATTCCTGCTTGGGGTCTTTCTGGCCATAGCCGCGCAGGCCAATGCCGTCGCGCAGGTGGTCCATGGACAGCAGATGTTCCTTCCAGTGGCGGTCCAGGCTGTCGAGGAGGAAGTAGCGGGCCACTTCCTTGTAGTGCGCCCCGGCCGTGTCGGACAGTTCGCGCTGGCGGCTCTTGGCGGATTCGAGGACCGTCTCTTTTTCCGTGAGATCGCCGCTTGTCAGTTCAATTTTCAGGTCGAGAATATCCTCGATCTGGGCGGCGGCGACGGCCAGCAGTTCGGGATCAGCTCCGGCCTTGGCGCCTTCCAGGGGGGCGAATATCTCGTCCACGATCTCGTCGATGCTGGCCATGACGAAGGCGTCCGGTTCGGTGGTGGCCATGAGTTCGCGGCGGCGCGAGTAGATGACCTCGCGCTGCTGGTTCATGACGTTGTCGTATTCCAGCAGCTGTTTGCGGATATCGAAGTTGTGGGCTTCCACGCGCTTCTGGGCGTTTTCAATGGCCCGCGACACCATGCGGTTTTCAATGGGCTCGCCGTCTTCCATGCCGAGCTTGTCCATGAGGCCTTTTAAGCGGTCGGAGCCGAAAAGACGCATGAGGTCGTCGTCCAGGGCCAGATAAAAGCGCGAGGAGCCGGGATCGCCCTGGCGACCCGAACGGCCGCGCAACTGGTTGTCGATGCGCCGGGATTCGTGGCGTTCGGTGCCGAGGATGTGCAGGCCGCCCAGCTCGACCACGCCGGGTCCGAGCACGATGTCGGTGCCGCGGCCGGCCATGTTGGTGGCGATGGTGACCTTGCCGGCGTGGCCGGCCAGGGCCACGATCTCGGCTTCTTTCTCGTGGTTCTTGGCGTTTAAGACGTCGTGGGGCACGCCGGTCTTTTTGAGCATTTCCGAGAGCATCTCGGATTTCTCGATGGAGACCGTGCCGACCAGCACCGGCTGGCCGAGCTTGTGCAGTTCCTTGACGTCGGCGGCAATGGCTTCAAACTTTTCCCGCTGGGTCTTGTAGACGAGGTCCGGGAAGTCCTTGCGCACCATGGGCTGGTTGGTGGGGATGGAGATGACTTCCAGGCCGTAGATTTCCCGGAATTCCACCGCCTCGGTGTCGGCTGTGCCGGTCATGCCGGACAGCTTTTTGTACATGCGGAAGTAGTTCTGGAAGGTGATGGTGGCCAGCGTCTGGTTCTCGGACTCGACCTTGACCAGTTCCTTGGCCTCCAGGGCCTGATGCAGGCCGTCGGAATAGCGCCGGCCGGGCATGAGCCGGCCGGTGAATTCATCGACGATGATGACTTCGCCGTCCTTGACCACGTAATCCACGTCGCGCTGGAAGATGTGGTGGGCTTTTAAGGCCTGGAGCACGTGGTGCTGGAGGGTGATGTTGGCGGCGTCGAAGAGGTTGTCGACCTTGAGGACGTCTTCCATGCGCATGACGCCTTCGTCGGTCAACAGCACGGTGCGGGCTTTTTCGTCCACCGTGAAATGGGTCTCGCGGTGGAGCATGGGAATAAGCGCGTTGACCCGGGCGTAGAGCACCGAGGAATCCTCGGCCTGGCCGGAAATGATCAGCGGCGTTCTGGCTTCGTCGATGAGGATGGAGTCCACTTCGTCGACGATGGCGAAGTTGAGCGGCCGCTGCACCAGCTGCTCCTGGTAAAACTTCATGTTGTCGCGCAGATAGTCGAAACCGAACTCGTTATTGGTGCCGTAGGTGATGTCCGCGCCGTAGGCCTGCTGGCGCTCCTCGTCGGTCAGGCCGTGCAGGATGACGCCGACGGTCAGTCCCAGGAAGGCATAGAGCTTGCCCATCCAGGCGGCGTCGCGGCGGGCCAGGTAATCGTTGACCGTGATCAGGTGCACGCCCTTGCCGGACAGGGCGTTTAAGACCACGGGCAGGGTGGCGACCAGGGTCTTGCCTTCGCCGGTCTTCATCTCGGCGATCTTGCCCTGGTGGAGGGTGACGCCGCCGATGAGCTGCACGTCGTAGTGGCGCATGCCCAGGGAGCGGACCGAGGCCTCGCGCACGATGGCGAAGACTTCGGGCAGGATGTCGTCCAGGGTGCGTCCGTCGCTCACTTCCTGGCGCAGCTCCACGATACGGGCGCGGATGGCCTCGTCGTCAAGGGCCTTGACCTGGGGCTCGAAGGCATTGATCGCCTCGACAATGGGGCGAAGGCCTTTCAAATAGCGGTCATTGCGTGACCCGAACACCGTCCGGGCAAGGGATTTCAACATACTCGGGACTCCTTATGGATGCGAGGCGGCGTTTGGCCGCCTCGAAAAGCTGTCGGGTGTGGGTCGGATGCGTCAGTCGATGCACTCCAGCCAGTGGCCGACGACGACGCCGTCCGGGGCGAGGCTTCGCAGCTGGGTGACGCAGCCGGAACAGCCGGTGACGATCTGTTCCCCGGGTTTGGGGGCATAGATGTCCAGGGCGTTTTGGGCCACGGCGTCGGAGAGGGCCGGCGCGGTGAGTTTGGTCAGGCCGCCGAAGCCGCAGCAGGGGGTCTCGTCTTCGTGAAAGACGAGACGTGCGCCCATGGCCCGGCGCAAAAAGTCCAGGTCCTGGTTGCCGCCGGCCCCGTGGCAGGGGCGGTGGTAGCGAACGGCGGCCGGGGCGGCCTCGGCCACGGCAAAGGTGGTGTCGCCCAAAAGTTCGGCCAGGGAGACGAGGTTGTCGCGCCACAGGCCGATTTCGTCCATGGCCAAGCCCAGGTCCTTTCGGGCGTAGGCCCGAAGCCCGCAGCGGCAGGTGGCGCAAAAGACGACCAGGAGCGGCCGGCCGGCCTTTCGCCAGGCCTCGATATTTTGCTGTTGCATGGCGGCCTGGGCCTCGGGCGCGCCGGAATGGCCCAGGGTGCAGCCGCAGCAGGTAAAGCCCGGATCGGGCAGGAGGTCGACGCCAAGGCCGGCCAGGAGACGCTTGGCCGCATCCTTCCAGCGCGGGTTGGCGTGCTCGGCCACGCAGCCGGCAAAAAGCACGGCTTTTTTGCCCAGATGGCGGATGTCGAAGGTCTTGGGCGCAAGCCAGGGCGTGGGGGCGTCGCCCGCCCCCATGGCGGCCAGGGAGTCGCGGGCCCGGGCCACGGCCTCGATGGGGACCGAGCCGGGAAGGAGGCGGGCGAGCGACCGGGCCAGGGGCCACATGAGCCCGGCCCGCTCGATCCACAGCTTCCAGAGAAAGCCGGCGAAGCCGGGATGGGAGGCGCGCAGCTCGGCCACCAGATCCGGGCCGCAAAGGCCCAGCGGACAGGCGTTTTCGCAGCGGCCGCAGGACAGGCACTGGGTGGTGAGGATCTCGGCGGCCGTAGCCGACAGCTCGGCCCGGCCCTCGGCCACGGCCCGGGCCAGGAAAAATTTGGCGCGCGGGGACAGTTCCTCGCGGCCGGTGGCGGCAAACAGCGGACAGGCCGACAGGCAGCGGCCGCACAGGATGCATTCCGGCCGGCGGCCCTGGCCGTGCAGACAGTGGACGGGGGTGAGTTCCGTGGACACGCTAGTAGGCCTTCTGGGGATTCATGATGCCGTGCGGGTCGAACGCGGCCTTGATCCGGGCCATGAGGTCGCGCTCCAGGGGGGAGAGCTGGCGGTCGATAAACGGCAGTTTGGCCAGCCCGACGCCGTGTTCCCCGGACAGGGTGCCGCGCAGGGTCAGGCACAGGCTAAGGATGCGTTCCCGGGCGGTCTGTGCCCGGTCCCTTTCATCCAAATTGGCGGCATCGTGCATGATATTGACGTGGAGGTTGCCGTCGCCGACGTGCCCGAAAAGCAGGATTTTTAGGCGCAGCTCATCAGCCACGGCGGCGATGCCGGCGGCGGCCGCCCGCAGTTGGCCCCGGGGCACGGTGACGTCGTCGCTGATCTTGTCCGGCGCGGCCTTAAACGAGGCTGGGTTGAGCAACCGGCGCAGTTCCCAGAGGGCCTCTTCGTCCGCCCGGGCGGCGGCCGGGCGGGTCCAGATCGGTCCGGCCGGGCTGGTGGCGGCTTCCAGCAACCGGAGATCGGCGGCCACGGCCGCAGGCGAGCCGTCCACCCGGATAAGGAGGACCGCGCCGGCCTCGGCCGGCCAGGGCACGTCGCTGATCGCGGCCACGGCGGCCATGGCTTCCCGAGCCATAAATTCCAGGGCGACCGGCAGGATGCCGGCCCGAAACACGTCGCCGGCGGCGGTCAGGGCCGCGTCCACATCGGCAAAGGCCAGGGCCAGGGTGGCGGTGGCGGCGGGCAGGGGCAAAAGCTTGAGGGTAAGCCTGGTCATCAGCCCGAGTGTGCCTTCGGAGCCGACAAAGAGGCGGGTGAGGTCGAGGCCGACCACGTTTTTGTGGGTGCGCCCGCCCAAATGAATCAGTTCGCCGCCCGGGAGCACGGCCTCAATGCCGAGGATATGGTCGCGGGTGACGCCGTATTTGACGGCCCGCATCCCGCCGGCGCAGGTGCCGGCGTTGCCGCCGACCGTGGAAAATTTCACGCTGGCCGGATCGGGCGCGTAGAAAAGCCGCTCCTTGGCCAGGGCGGCCTGGAGATCGCCGGTGACCACGCCGGGCTCGACCACGGCCACGAAGTCGTCGGCGTCGATTTCCAGGATGCGGTTTAAGCGCGCCGTGGAGACGACGATGCCGCCGGCTGTCGGCACGCAGTCGCCAACCGTGTTGGTGCCCCGGCCGCGCGGCAGGATGGGCAGACGGTTAGCCTGGGCAAAGGCCAGCAGTTCCTGGATCTGCTCCACGGTCGAGGGCCGCACCACGGCGCTTGGCATGGCGTGGCGGCGGGAGGCGTCGGCGCCGTAGACGAACATTTCCTCAGGCGAGGTGACGGCCGCATCGCCGGGGAAGGTTTTTTCCAGAAAGCGGCGGGTGTCGGCGGCGAGGAGGGGGGCGTGGGTCATGGGCTCAGTCTGCCTCGGCGGTCCAGGTCAGGGTGTCCACGGCCCCGGCCGCGTCAAAGGTGAAGGCCAGCTCATTGTAGCCGCTCATGTCGGAGTAGCGCCACTGGTTGTCTTCCACCTCTTCGGGCTGGCCAAGCACCGCAGCCAGGCGGTCTTTGGTCGTGCCCCGGCAGATCTTGCGGGCAAAGCAGACCGGGGCGGCCACGATGCGGATCTGGTGGAAAAACTGGCGCTGGCCTTCTTCCATGCTGTAGAGCGACACCACCATGCCGTCGTAGGTCAGGGTGATGATCTCGTAGGGTTTGTCGTCGTGGGGGCTGGTGAAGGGGACGGTCTGGCGTTCCTGGGGTGCGCCGAGGTTGCGAATGATGTCGGCCTCGGACGGACCGAACAGGGCGGCTGTCTCGTCGAGAAAAACCTCCACCCGTTCGTCGGACTCGGCAGCCCAGGCGGGACACGCGCCGCCCAGCGCCAACAGAAGAAGCAGTGTGATCGCGTAACGGCCCATACATGGTTCCTTGGTTGTGCCCATGGCCGCAAGCCGGCCGGGGCGGGCAGGGACAGGGCGTCCCTAATGCCGCGCCAGTTCCCGGGCCGCATCGCGGGCCAGATCCCGGGATTTGAGGTCGTCGCGGCGGTCGAACACTTTCTTGCCCCGGACCAGGGCGATTTCCATCTTGACCCGGCCGTTTTTGAAATAGGCCCGAAGCGGCACCACGGTCAGCCCCTTCTGTTCCACCTTGACCCGCAGTTCGTGGATTTCGCCGGCATGCAGCAACAGCTTGCGCGGCCGTTCCGGCACGTGCCCGAAGTCGCCGGCATTTTCATAGGGCGCGATATGCACGCCGATGAGAAAGGCCTCGTCCTCCTGGATCTTGACGTAGCCGTCCTTGAAACTGATGCGCCCGGCCCGAAGCGATTTGACCTCGGAGCCGACCAGGACCAGGCCGGCCTCGAATTTGTCGAGAATTTCGTAGAGGTGACGGGCCTTTTTATTGAGGGCAATGAGCTTTTCGCCCGATTCTTTCGCAGCCATGACATCCTTGTGTGGCGCTTTCGCGCCCGATACGCGCCCGATGGGCGTCATGGGCGCGCCCGCTCGGAGACCGTCGTTTGCAAGGCCCCTGATACGGCCCGGCAGCCCGGGCGGTCAATGGGCCGGATTTTCGTCCCGGTCAAGCAGGGAGGAATAAAACATCAGCTCGTCCGGGAATTGCCGGAAGATGGTTTCCTGGACCAGGGCGTTGGTCCGGGTCACGGACGGGCTTTCCAGGACCAATTTAAGCAGGTTTTTGCAATCGTCCATGGTGGCTTGGCGAATAATGCGCTTGATGCCGGGTATGGCCTGGGGCGTTAAGCTGATGCAATCGATCTGCATTCCCATGAGGATGGGCACGCAGAAGGGATCGGAGGCCATCTCGCCGCACAGGCTCACCTCGATGCCGGCCTGGTGGGCGGCGTCGACCACATGCTTGATGGAGCGCACCACCGCCGGGTGCAGGGGCTGGTACATGTGGGACACATAGCGGTTGGTCCGGTCAATGCCCAGGGAATATTGGATGAGGTCATTGGTGCCGATGCTGAAAAAATCGACTTCCCGGGCCAGCACCTCGGCGATCATGACGGCCGAGGGCAGCTCCATCATGATGCCGACCGGCAGCTCGGTATTGAAACGCAGGCCTTCCTGGCGCAGTTCGGCCCGGGATTCGTCCAACATGGCCTTGGCCTGGCGGATTTCGCGCAGCCCCGAGATCATGGGAAACATCACCGAAATATTGCCGGCCACCGAGGCCCGCAGGATGGCCCGCAGCTGGGTCTTGAAAATGTCGGGATGGTGCATGCACAGGCGGATGGCCCGCAGTCCCAGGGCCGGGTTGCGCTCATCGAGCGCCCCAAGCGTGCTCACGAACTTGTCGGCCCCGGCGTCAAGGGTGCGAAGGGTCACCCGGCGCGGCGACATGATCGTGGCAAGATCCAGGTATTCCTGGTAAAGTTCTTCCTCTGTGGGGAGCTTGACCCGGTTCATGTAGGAATATTCGGTGCGGTACAGGCCGATGCCCTCGCCGCCGTTGTTGACCACGGTTGCCACCTCGTCGAGCATCTCGATATTGGCTTTGACCTTGAGCCGGTAGCCGTCGATGGTTTCGCCGGGCAGATGGCAGCCGCGCATGATGCCGGCCTGGTAGGCCTCGAACTGGTATTTGAGGTCGGAGAGCCTGGCCAGTTCCTCCTCGGACGGCGACAGCACCACCACGCCGCGCAGCCCGTCCACGATCACCAGATCGCCGTCGCGCACTTTGCGCTCAAGCTCCGTCACCCCGACCACGGCCGGGATGCCGAGCGTCCGGGCCAGGATGCCGGTGTGGGAGGTCTTGCCGCCCTGGACCGTGACCAGGGCCATGATCTTGTCCGTCTGCAGGGAGGCGGTGTCGGCCGGGGAGACGTCGTGGGCCATGAGCACCACCCGGCTCTCGATGGCCCGGGTTTCGGCGGTCTGGCCGGCCAGCCGGGCCTGGACGCGGCCGGCGACCGTGCGCACGTCCTGGATGCGGTCGCGGAAATAGGGATCGTCCAGGGCCTCGAAGGCCTTTTCCAGATCGGCCACGGCCTTGTCCAAGGCCCATTCGGCGTTGATGCCCAGAGACTGGATGTAACGTTTGGCCACGCCCGAGAGTTTCGGGTCTTTTAAGATCATCAGATGGGAATCGATGATCAGCGTGTGTTCGCGCAGTTCCGCCGGGATGCGTTCCCGGGCCTGCTCGATTTCCAGGGCGAACTGGGCAAAGGCCCGTTCCAGACGGGCGATTTCCGGCCCGACCAAGGCTTCGGGCAGGGTCTGGCGGGGCAACGGTCCGGCCCCGGAGCGGTTGAGGAAAAAGGCCCGTCCGATGGTGATGCCGGCGGAGACGGGGATGCCTTTGAGGGTTGCCATGTCGGGCTGGTCCTTGGCGTACCGGCGGCGCGGAGCGGCGGTCGGGACGCGGG
The DNA here is from genome assembly GCF_000801335.2 of Desulfovibrio sp. TomC. Lineage (NCBI taxonomy): Bacteria > Pseudomonadati > Thermodesulfobacteriota > Desulfovibrionia > Desulfovibrionales > Desulfovibrionaceae > Desulfovibrio > Desulfovibrio sp. TomC. The sequence goes on along the minus strand of NZ_JSEH01000019.1, from coordinate 69,493 downwards.
GGGTGTTGGGGTTGGCGATCTACCGAAAGTGGTTGCGAAACAGTTCGCCAAGATGGCGCAGGGCGGCCACGGCGTCGGGGCCATGGGCGCGCAGTTCCAGTTCGCTGCCGTGGCCGGCGGCCATGGTGAGGATATCCAGGATGCTTTTGGCGTCCACGTCGGCCTCGTCATGGCGCAGATGGACGTCGCAGGTGAATTTCTGGGCTTCCTGGGCCAGTCTGGCCGCCGGACGGGCGTGCAGACCCTGGTCGTTTAAGACACGGACCCGCAGGCTGTAGCCGTCGTTGTCGGCCAGGATATCGTCAGCGCCCGTGGTCGGGGCGATAAGGGATGGCTCGGTCATCATCCACCGTGTCGGCGGTTGTCCCGGCGCGAACGCCGGGCGGTTTTGCCGGCCGTCAGGCCGGCCACATGGAACGGACGAAAATCCAGCCCCCGGCCAGGGCCAGCAGGGCGACCTCCCGGGCCACGGACGGCCGGGTGGCGGCCCAGGCCGCCAGAATGCCGATCAGCGCCGCATCGGCCAGGGCGGTTCCGGACTCGGTCCGGGGGTGGGCCAGCATCCAAAACAGGGCCAACAGCACGGCATTGGCCATCTTGATGCGCCGGCCGAGGTTGACCAGATCCCAGCGTTTGAGTCGCCGAAGCACCTGAAACCCTTCGCGGTAGCCGGTGCGAAAGGTGACGGCCTTGAAGGCCTGGGCGGTCACAAACAGGACCGCCGCCGTCGTCAGCAGCAGGCCGTAGCGGCCGTTGGCCGCCAGACAGGCCGCCGAGATGCCCCACAGGCCCATGACGCTGGCGGAAAAAAACGTATCGCCTATGGCGGAGAGGGTGAATGCCGTTGTGGTCTTGACGTTGTCAAGCATTTCCGCCGGCGCAAGCCCCTGGGCTATTTTTTCCTCCAGCGAGAGGAAAAGCCCCACCAGAAGCGGCGTCCAGAAAAAATGCGTATTGTACAGTTTGAGATAGCGCTCGAAAACCGTGTTGCGAACGGCCGGATCGGGATAGAGCCGCACCAGTCCCGGCTCCATGGCATAGGCCAGCCCCACGTGCTGGAGGCCGCGGGTATTGAATGCAGCCCCCACGAGGTAGCAGCGCAAAAAGCAGGACACAAGGGTCCTGGCGCTCAATTCACCGCTTGGCGTCCCCAATGGCGCTCCCTGCTCTTTCGCCCGCTCTCTCGCGGCGTCGTGTTCTTTTCGCCGAAGTCTTAACGGTAGCCGGGGTTTTGGTCAAACATCGCGGCCGACCCTTGGGCCAGAAACCGGCCAAAGGGCGTGGCCTCCAGCCGTTCCCGCCAGGGCGGGCCGGCCAGGCGGGCCAGATCGGCCGGCGTGTCGCAGTCGGGCAAGGCGGGCAAAAGGCCCGTGGTGCGCCCGGCGGCGGCGAGGCGCGTCAGGGTCAGGGCGGCCACGGCCGGCGTGCTCCAGGGCATGTCGGCAAAAACGTCGGGCAAAAAACCGTCCCGGCGAAACCCGATCAGCCAGTAGCCGCCGTCGGCGGCCGGCCCGAGCACGGCCTGGCGCCTGGCCAGGATATGCGCCGCCTGGCGCAGGAGCGAGGGCGTAACCAGCGGCAGGTCGGAGCCGATCAGCACGGCCCGTTGCGCCCCGTCGGCCAAGGCCCGGGACAAGGCGTCGGCCATGCGTGCCCCGAGATCGCCCGGGGCCTGGGGCTGCCATTGCCGGGCCGGGCCGCACAGCGCGACGACGGCCTCGCGGGCGGTCTCCGGGGTATAGACGATGGTGGCCGGCAGGCCGCTGGCGTCAACGGCGGCAAGGACGTTGGCGACCATGGCCTGGTAGGCGCAAAGGGCGGCGGCGTCGCCGACGGCGGCAGCCAGCCGGGTTTTGACCCGGCCGGGCAGCGGGGCCTTGACCATGACCAGCAGGGCGTCTCCGCTCATGGCCGGCTCCCGGCCGTCGTGTCCGCTGCCCCGGGGCTGCCCGGACTTTCGGGCATGGCCGGATAATGCCGGGCCAGACGGTGGGGGGAGACGCCCAGGGAGAAAAAAAACAGCAGGGCCAGATTGCGCAGGCTGGTGGCCAGAATGCCCCCGGCCCGCCAGCGCCGGGCCGAGGTGGTGACGCACCGGGGCGAGACGGCCACCCGGCCGCCGGCCCGGCGCAGGGCGCGCACCAGTTCCACGTCCTCCATGATGGGGATGTCGGCAAAACCGCCCATGGCCTCGAACAGATCCCGGCGCAGAAACAGGGCCTGATCGCCGTAGGGCAGGGAAAAAAGCCGCGAGCGCCAGGTGGCTGCGGCGGCAATCAGGCGCAGCAGGACGTTGTCCGAGCGGATGGCCAGGGAAAAGGCCCCGAGTTCGGCCCGGCCCTCGAGCAGGGCGGCGGCGGCCTCAAAGGCTCCGGCCGGCAGGCGGGTGTCGGCGTGCAAAAAGAGCAGATATTCGCCCGAGGCCAGGGCTGCCCCGGCATTTTGCTGCCGGCCCCGGCCCGGGGGCGAGGTCAGGCCGGTGACGCCGGAGCGGGTCAGGGCGCGAAGCGTTGCTTGCCCCGGATCTCCGTCGACAATGATGATTTCGATGGGCAGGCCGTAGCCGGCAGTCCGGATATTGTCCACCAGGCCGTTGATGCGGCCGGATTCGCCAAGGACCGGGGCGATAACGGAAAAAAGCGGCTGGGGAGCGGACAACGGCGACATGACGGCCTCGTGCTGCGCGATACGTGACTCGGTGCAATAGATTTTTTTTGAGCAAACCGCTAGAGTATCGCCGTTGCGACCTCCCCCTGCGGCCGTGTCCGCAGATTGACCGTCAGAGGATGCGTTGTCCATGCAAGAAGCGGAATATGCCACCATGTTTGGGTCCGAGGAACACCATTGGTGGTATCTTGGCCTGCATGACCAGTTGCAACAGGCCTTTGCCCGGTGCCGGGGGCTGGCGGCCGGTCCGGGGCGGGTGCTCGATGCCGGCTGCGGCACAGGCAAGGTCCTGGAAATACTGCGCGATGTTGCGCCGGTGGGGCTTGATCTGTCGGCCACGGCCCTGGCCCTGGCCCGCAGGCGCGGCCCGTTTGCCCTGACCCAGGCCTCGGCCACGACCCTGCCGTTTGCCGCCGCGAGCTTTGACGTGGCCGTATCCCTGGACGTCCTGGCCAATGTGCCGCCGGCCGAAGTGCCGGCCGCCTTTCGGGAACTTTTTCGGGTGCTGGCCCCGGGCGGGGCCTTGATCCTCAATCTGGTGGCCTTTGAGGCCCTTTACAGCGAACACGACCGGGCGGTCGGCGTGGTCAAACGCTACCGAATCGGCGAGGTGCGCCGGCTGTTGGCCGCCGCCGGTTTCACCCTGGACATCTGCAGCTATTCCAATACGATTTTATTCCCCATTGCGGCCCTGGTCCGGCTTTGGCGCAAACGTCCCCGTCCGGGCGGTCGGCCGCCGGTGTCCGATCTTGCTCCCCTGCCCGGACCGGTCAACGCCGTCCTGGCCGGGATTCGCCGCCTTGAAAATAACATGATTGTAAGGCATGGTTTTGCGCTGCCGTTCGGGCTTTCCATCTTCGTCCTGGCCCGCAAACCCGTCGCCGACAACCTGCAATCCGCTTGAAATAGGCTATGACAGCAGTTTCCTCCCCACCCACGCTCACTGTCGTGATCCCGGTCTACAACGCCGAGGCCACCATCGGCCGGCTGGTCGATGCCTTGCTCGCCAGCCCGCCCCTGCCGCATACGGATGTGGTGCTGGTCAACGACGGCAGCCGCGACGGCAGCCACCGGGAATGTCTGGCCTGCTGCGACCGCCACCCCGGCCGGGTGACCTATCTCAAGCTGGCGAAAAATTTCGGCGAACACAGTGCGGTCATGGCCGGATTGTGCCAGTCGGCCGGCGAATACGTCGTGATCATGGACGACGATTTCCAAAATCCCCCGGCCGAGGCGGCCCGATTGGTGGAAACCGCCGTGGCCGGCGGCTACGACGTGGTCTACGGCGCGTTTCGGGAAAAATGCCACCACCCCTTGCGCAATTGGGGCAGCGCCTTTCACGACAAGGTCGCCACCTGGCTGCTTGGCAAACCGCCCCATCTCTATCTGTCGAGCTTCAAGTGCTTAAGCCGCTTCGTGGTGGACCGCATCATCGACTACGCCGGCCCGTCTCCCTATGTCGATGGCCTGATTTTGCGGGTTACGGACAATATCGCCCAGGTGATGGTGACCCACTGCCAGCGCCAGACCGGTCGTTCAGGCTACACCCTGTGGAAGCTCGTGCGCTTGTGGCTGACCATGTTCGTCAATTTTTCCGTGGCCCCGCTGCGCCTGTCGGCCGTGCTTGGGCTGGCGGTCAGCGCCTTCGGGTTGGTCATGGCCGCCTGGAGCCTGCTGGAAAAGCTGTTCGGCGTGGACGTGCCCACGGGCTGGACCACGCTCTACGTCACGGTGGTCATTTTCGCCGGCATCCAGCTCGTCATGCTTGGCCTGCTTGGCGAATACGTGGGCCGGGGACTGCTTGAGGCCAACCGCGCGCCGCAGTTCGTGGTGCGCGAGGTCCATGGCGGCGGGGAGACTGGCGGCCGGGAGCCCCGGCGATGGTAAGTCCGCTCACCCTGGTCCGCAGCATCGACGTGCCGACCGTCGGCGACGACCGGGGGGCGCTGTCGGCCGTGGAAGCCGGCCAGACCATCCCCTTTCCCATTCGCCGGGTCTTTTACATGCACCACATGACGGCCGAGCGCGGCGGCCATGCCCATCGCGACACCGACCAGCTGGTGGTCTGCGTGGCCGGTTCGCTGCGCCTCGACCTCACCGACGGCTTTGCCCGCGTTTCCCATCGCCTGGACGATCCGGCCCGGGGCCTTTTCATTCCGGCCATGGTCTTCATTGACATCCGCGACATTTCCCCCGGGGCGGTCTGTCTGGTCCTGGCCAGCACCCACTACGACATGGGCCGTTCGATCCGCAGCTACGAAGACTATCTGGCCGCGGTAGCCAAGCCATGAGCACCGCTGCTGTTTGTCGGGCGTTTCTGGGATCGTGCCGGGCCATGGCCGGTGTGTTTCCCAGTCTCGACGCCGTCAGGGACTGGTTCGCCGCCAAGGACCGCTGCCATCGTTTCGAGGTGCGCCAGGTCCCTCTGGCCGGCCTTGACCAGTGGAGCTACGCCCCGGGGCCCTTGCGACTGGTCCACCGCACGGGCCGGTTCTTCTCCATTGAGGGCATCCGGGTGGAAACCGACTTCGGTCCCGCGCCGACCTGGGACCAACCCATTATCAACCAGCCCGAAGTGGGCATCCTGGGCCTGCTCGCCCGGGAAATCGACGGCGTGCTCCATTTTCTCATGCAGGCCAAGATGGAGCCGGGCAACGTCAACATTCTCCAGCTCTCGCCCACGGTCCAGGCCACCCACAGCAATTATTCCCGGGTGCACCAGGGCAGCACCCCGCGCTACCTCGAATATTTCACCGAGCCCGGTCTGGCCCGGGTGCTGCTCGACCAGCTCCAGCCGGAACAGGGGGCGCGGTTTTTGCGCAAGCGAAACCGCAACATGGTGGTGGCCGTGGATGGTCCCGTGCCCATGCACGAGGATTTCTGCTGGCTGACGCTCGGGCAGATCAAGGCCCTTCTGGCCCACGACAACATCGTCAACATGGACGCCCGCACCGTGGTCTCGCTCATTCCCCTGGCCGATCCCGACGAACCGCCGAATTACGGCCTGGTCGACGGCGTCACCGGTTTCGGCCTGGACATCTATCTGTCGTTTTGCCGTTCGGACAAGGAACGACACACCATGGACCGCCTCATGGCCTGGCTGACCGACGGCAAGGCCCGTCACGCCATGCACGTCTCGCCCCTGCCCCTGGACGCCCTGCGCGGCTGGATGGTCACGGATACGGACATCCGCCACGAGTCGGGACTGTATTTCTCCGTCATCGGCGTGGACGTGGCCGCCAAGACCCGGGAATCCACCCGTTGGTCCCAGCCGCTGTTGCACCACAAGGGCGAAGGGCTGGTCGGATTTTTGTGCCAGCGCCACGGCGGCGTGCTCCATTTCCTGGTCCGGGGGAGCCTGGAGCCCGGCAACCGCGACGGCATGGAAATCGGTCCCACCGTGGCCTGCTCCGAAGTGGCCGCCCGGTCCCGACGGGCGGGCGCCCCGCGTTTTCTCAAGCAGTTTCTCGATCCCGGGGACCTCGTTGTGCGCTACGACGCTGTGCAGTCCGAAGAGGGCGGGCGCTTTCACCATTTCCAGAACCGCTACATGGTGGTGGAACTGCCGCCCGGGAAACACCTCGACCTCCCCGGCCACTTTATCTGGATGACGCTTGGGCAACTGTGGCGCATGGCCCGGCATGGCCACGTCAGCATTGAGGCCCGAAACCTCATGGCCTGCCTGGGTCTGCTGGAGACCCTGCCGTGAAGCTGCTTGTCCTTGGCGCATCGGACATCTTTGCCCGCCGGGTGCTGCCAAACCTGCCGGACCTGGGCGTCACGGCCCTGACCGTGGCTTCGCAAAGCGGCCGGCGTCCCGACATCCCGGCCGGGCTGCCCGTGGCCTGGCAGGACGACCCGGCCACCGCCCTGGCCCACAGCCTAGCCGAGGTCGTCTACGTCTCCACCGAAAACAGCCGCCACGCCGCCCTGGCCCTGGCCGCCCTGGAATCGGGCCGCCACGTCATTGTGGACAAGCCGGCCTTCCTCGAGCTGGCCGACGCCCGGCAGGCCGCCAATCTCGCCGCCCAAAAAAATCTGGTCCTGGCCGAAGCCACGGTCTGGGCCGACCATCCGCGCCCGGCCGCCGCCCTGGCCGCTTTTGCCGCCGCCGGCAGCGCCCCCGCGCGCCTGTCCGCCGTCTTCTCCTTTCCGCCGCTGCCGGCCGGCAATTTCCGCCACCGCGCCGACTGCGGCGGCGGGGCGCTTTTTGACCTCGGGGCCTACGCCGCCAGTCCCGGCCGGGTCTTTTTTGCGGCCGAGCCGGACCACGTCGCCTGCCGCATCTTGTCGCGCGGTCCGGAGGTGGATACCGCCTTCGTCTGCCAGATGACCTACCCGGGAGGGCGAAGCTTCACCGGCACCTTCGGGTTTGATACCGGCTACGCCAACCGCCTGGACATCCTCGGCCCCTCCCTGGCCGCCGCCATGGACCGGGCCTTTACCCCGCCGCCCAACATGGCCCTGGCCCTGGAGCTCAACACCCCCGCCGGCCCGTCAACCCAGACCAGCCCGCCGGCCGACGCCTTCACCCGCTTTTTCCAACGCATCTTCGCCGCCATCCGCACCGGCCACGGTCAGCCCTTCGCCGACGCCCTGCTCGCCGACGCCCGCACCCTGGCGCGTCTGCGACAGGCTGCGGCAGAAGGGTAGAGAAGGGGGGAAAGACGAAGATGCCTCCGGCGGCCGGGGGGATGATCCCCCCGGACCCCTCGACGGGAGAAGTTTTTTAAGGGGTTTTGGTGGTGGTCGGCAATCCGGTCGGCTGGGGACCGGGGCAGCCGAAGCTGATGCTTGATGCGGAGCCGCCGCCTGCTTCGGCGCGGGAATGACGAGAGTGAGGAGTGTACACTATGCCCGTGAATGTTTGGGGATATTTGAAAGAATACGAAGCCGAGCGCGGCGAGATCCTGGCGGCCGTGGAAGCGGTGCTGGCCTCGGGCAAACTCATTCTCGGCCCCAATGTGGCCGCCTTTGAGCGGGAATTTGCCGACTACTGCGGCGCGGCCCACGGCGTTGGCGTGGACAACGGCACCAGCGCCGTCATGCTGGCCCTGCTGGCCGCCGGCCTGGGAGCCGGCGACGAGGTCATCACCGTCTCCAACACCGCCGTGCCGACGGTTTCGGCCATTGTCAGCGCCGGAGGCGTGCCTCGGTTCGTCGATATCGACCCGGCCACCTACCTGATGGACGTCGACAAACTGGAAGCGGCCGTCACGCCGCGCACCCGGGCCATTGTGCCTGTCCATCTTTTCGGTCAGTGCGTGGCCATGGAGACCGTGGCTGCGGTTGCCGCCCGCCACAACCTGCTGGTCATCGAGGACTGCGCCCAGTCCCACGGCGCGACCCGCCACGGCCAGGTCTGCGGCTCCCTGGCCGATGCCGCCGCCTTTTCGTTTTACCCGACCAAGATCCTCGGGACCTACGGCGACGGCGGCATGGTCCTGACCAGCAACGAGGCCATCGACAAAAAGCTGCGCAAGCTGCGTTTCTACGGCATGGAAAAGACCTATTACGCCCTGGAGCACGGCTACAACAGCCGGCTCGACGAAATCCACGCCGCCATTCTGCGGGGCAAGCTCGCCCATCTGCCGGCCTATATCGCCCGTCGCCGGGAACTGGCCGCCCGCTATGACGCCGCCCTGGCCGGCACGTCGCTGACCCTGCCCCAAACCGCCCCGGGCAACGAGCACGCCTACTATCTCTACGTGGTGCGCCATCCGCAGCGCGACGCCGTCATGGCCGGGCTCAAGGCCCGGGACGTCAACGTCAATATCAGCTATCCCTGGCCCATCCACACCATGACGGGCTATGCCCATCTGGGCTACAGTGAAGGCGACCTGCCGCACACCGAACTGGCGGCCCGGGAGATTTTCTCCCTGCCCATGTACCCGTCGCTGACCGATACCGAACAGGACACGGCCATTGCCGCCCTGTGCGACACCCTGGCTGCGGTCGGCGCGTAAGCGGAGACTGCCTGTATGGAATTTGGAGCCATTGCCCTGGCCATGATGGCCGCCTTTACCGGCGCGGCCCTGTACATCAATCTGGTCGAGCATCCGGCCCGGCGGGTGCTCCTGGACGGCGAGATGCTGGCCCAGTGGCAGGCCAGCTACCCGCGAGCCCTGCGGATGCAGGCGAGTCTGGCCATCGGCGGCTTTTTCTTCGGTTTGCTGGCCGCCTACTGGGCCGGCAAGGCGCTCTACGTCACCGGCGCGCTCTTTTCCATTGCCAACTGGGTGGTGACCTACCGCTACATCATGCCGGTCAACCGCGCACTCATGGCCGCCGACCCGGACACGGCCGACGCCGTCACCCGGGCACTGTTGGAGAAGTGGAACCTGCTCCACGCCTCGCGCACGGCCCTGGGCTTTCTGGCCGTGGTCTGTTTCTTCCTGGCGCTGACCTGATTGCACAACCGGCCATGCCCCCGCCCCTTGCCCAGACCGCACCCCTCCTCAATACCCTTTCCCATCAAGGGGGTTCGGGGGGGATTATCCCCCCCGGCCGCCGGAGGCCTCTTTTGCCTTTTCTGCTCTCGCCGCCCCCGGCCGCCGGAGGCACTCTTCCATGACGACTTTCCACGACGGCGACCACTCTACTATCTGTCGCGGCTGTCACGGCGGCTGCGCCGCCCGGGTGACGGTGGCGGATGGGCGGGTGGTGCGGGTGCGGCCGGGCTTGGGCTCGCCGTTTAATCTGGGGCGGATGTGCGTCAAGGGCTTGTCCGTGCCGGCGATGCTGTATCACCCGGACCGGCTGACCGTGCCGCTTCGGCGGGTTGGGGAGCGGGGGAGCGGACGTTTTGCGCCGGTGTCCTGGGACGAGGCTTTGGGCGACATAGCGGCGCGGCTGGATGCCTTTCGTCGGGAGACCGGGCCGGAGTCGGTGGCCTTGGGCCAGGGGACCGGGCGGCCGCATTATTTCCACGTCATCCGTTTTGCCAACACCTTTGGCACGCCCAACTGGTATGAGCCGGGGCTGGCCAACTGCTTTATCCCGCGCATCACCGTCTCCAATCTGACCTACGGCGGCTTTGTGGTTGGGGATTATTACGGCGACACGCCGCCGCGCACCATTTTGTTCTGGGGCCACAATCCTCTGGTCTCGGGACCGGACGGGGAGCTGTCGTTTCCGGTGAAAAAGGCCCTGGCGGCCGGGGCCTTCGGCATTGCCGTGGACCCCAGGCGGAGCGAGACGGCCAAGCTCTGCGGCCTGTGGCTGCCGATCCGGCCGGGCACCGACGCCGGGCTGGCCCTGGCCATGATCCGGGCGATCATCGAAGAGGGCTGGTACGACCGGGAGTTTGTGGAGCAGCATACCACGGGCTTTGTCGAACTGCGTCAGGCCGTGGCCGGGTATACGCCGGCCTGGGCCGAGGCGGTGACCGGGGTGCCGGCGGCGTCGATGCTGGAAGCGGCCCGGCGCTATGCCCTGGACAAGCCGTCCATTCTCGATTGGGGCGTGTCCATCGAGCAGAACCCCAACAGCCTGCAGACGGTGCGGGCGGTGGCCATTTTGCGCGGACTGACCGGCAACCTCGACGTGCCGGGCGGGGACGTCTTTGGCGAAGACCTGATCGGCGCGTATCCGGTCTTGCGCCAGGAGTTGCCGGCCGAGGCCTTGGGGCGGCGCATCGGGGCGCAGCAGTTCAAGCTTTTGGGCGGCTTCCGGGCCTTTATGCCTTCGGCCCATATTCCCGGGCTTTTTGCGGCCATGCGCACGGGCGACCCGTATCGGGTGCGGGCGCTGTTGCTCTTTGGCAACAATCCGCTGGCCACGGTGGCCGATTCCCGGGCTGTGCTGGAGTCGCTTACAGCCCTGGATCTGCTGGTGGTCACGGATCATTTCCTGACGCCAACGGCGGCCTTGGCCGATTACGTGCTGCCTGGGGCCATGTGGCCGGAGATCGACGGCATTATTGAGCTGCCGCTGGTGGCGCCGCGCGGCGTTGGCGCCCACCGCAAGCTGGTGCAGACAGGCGAGTGCCGGCAGATTGAGCATATTTTAAACGATCTGGCCGGCCGCCTGGGGCTAACCGGGGCGGACGAGCCCCTGGAGGCCATCTTTGACGCCCGGCTGCGCCCGGCCGGGGTGACCTTTGCCGAGCTGGCCGAGCGCGGTCTGGTCCTGGCCCCACCGGGCTACCGCCGTTACCTGGAAAAAGGCTTTCGCACGCCCTCGCGCCGGGTGGAGCTTTTTTCCAAGCCGCTGGCCCGGCTTGGCTACGACCCGCTGCCGAGCTATTACGAACCGCCGGAAAGCCCGGTCTCGACGCCGGACACGGCCCGGGAGTTTCCGCTGGTCCTGACCACCGGGGCGCGGCGGCTGGAATTTTTCCACAGCGAGGGCCGGCAGATCGACTTTCTGCGCAAGAGGCGGCCCGATCCGCTGGTGGAGCTTTCGCCGGGGACGGCGGCCGCGTGCGGCGTGGCCGACGGCGACTGGGCGCGGGTATCGAGTCCGCGCGGGAGCATCCGTATGCGGGTGCGGGTGACGCCGGACATCATGGACGGGGTGGTAAGCGTCGACCACGGCTGGTGGTTCCCGGAACGGGGCGCGGGCCATTTCGGCGAGCTGGAGTCGGCGGCCAACGTTCTGACCAACGCCGGCCCGCCCTATGACCCGGCCTTTGGTTCGTACCAGCTGCGGGGACTGCTGTGTGCGGTTGTGAAGGAGTGAGGCGGTTTGTTTAAGGAGCCCCGCTGGCCTTGCCGCCGCCGGGGTATCCCCTGGAAGCTTCCCCAAGTTGCTGCCGCACGGCGGCTAGTTCCGCCAGATTCTGCTGCGTGAGTTCCTCCCCGACATCCTCCTGGCCCATACACTGGAGCAGGCCCATGCTCCACAGACAGTCGCCGCACGGAACGGTCTCTCCGTAGCAATCATTGGCGAAATCTGCCGAGTCAATGTCTTCGCAGGGATACACGTTGCAGCCGGGGCAATGGGGATAGCGCCGCCGCAGCACATCGGTCCGGAATTGCCTGTAGGCCGGATCGTTCCAGATTCCCAGGAGGCTGCCCTGGGACAGGTCGCCGAAAAATCGTTGCGAGACCTGCTTTTCCCGTCCGTATAAATGGCAGCTGGAATTGCGCCAGAGGAAATGGCACGGGGAGACCTTGCCATCCCAGGTAATGAACATGCCGCCATGCTTGATGGCGAAACAGGCGTGATTGCTGAGCGGCCGCAGCGCGGGCAGGGCCAGATGGAGACCGACTTGCGCGGCCACGGAGGCTGCCTTGCGAAAGATCGATTCGGGCTGGCTGAGATCTTCGCCGGCAATAAGGTTGCCGATATGAAACGGGATATCGTGCAGGCAGGCCTGGGCGGATATTTTTTGAACGAAATCGATGGTTCGCAAATCCTCCGGGCTCTTTTTGTATTTCCAAAGGATGTTGAAATACTGCGTCAGGTCAATGTGTTCTTGCAGGGCTCTGGCGGACCATTCCTTGAAAAAAAGTTCCGAGGACTCGGCATTGATGCCGAAAACGGGCTGATCCGCCATGGCCGGGGCAAAGGGCAGAAGGTGCGAGACGACAAGCCGGGTTACGCCGCGTCTGGCCAGCCAGGCCACGAGGGTCGGCAGTTCCTGCATATTCTCGCGCATAACCACGAATTCCGCCCCGACTTCCAGCCTGGCCCCGGGATGGTCTTTTTGGGCCTGGGCCAAGGCCCCGAGAGCCCGCTCGACATGGCCCAGATTGCCGCCTTTGCGGACGGTCTCGAACAACTCCGGCGACGTCGCGTCGACGGACAGGAAGATCCGGTCCAGCCCCGCTTCAAGAAGGGCGCTGGCGCGGGTCTGGGTGAGGAGATGGCCGTTGGTTTGAAATCCGATCCAGCTGCCGGCCGGCATGGACCGCTTGCCGGCCTGGATGCACGCTTCCAGCCGGGGGTGCAGGAGCGGTTCCCCGATGCCGTTGAGGATCAGCGCCTGGAGCTGGGGAAAGGCCGGCTCAAGCGCCTCGAAAATCGCCGGGGACATGTCGCCTTCAGGAGCGTGACCCGGGCCCGAATGCTTGACGCACATGGGGCAGCGCAGATTGCACCGGGATGTTGTCTCGACGAACAGGCGCGACGGGGTGGCGAGCAGGGCCGGCTTGGCGCCGGGAGACGTCATGGCTTGCATAGCATGCTCGTGGGTATGGCAAAACAGTGGGGGTTGATGGAGAGCGGGACGGATTTGGCCGCACCCCGCATTCGCCTTTGGGGTCGATAAAAGAAAGCGGGCCTGACGTCCACGGGGGGCTTGTCCGGTCGTGGGCCTCGGGCCTGCCGGGGCCGGCCAAGCCCTTCGCGGACCCAGGCCGCCTTGGCGCTCGGAGCCGCCCCGGAGCACAGGCAGCCGGCTGCCTGTGCTCCGGGGCGGCGGGAGCCAAAACAGGGGACCCCTCTCGCCTGTACCCGGAAAATGGCCGTTCCTCCCCCGGTCGCCGCAAGGTTGCTGCAACCGCAGCAGGGAAAAAGACCGCTTCGCCGCTCCGTTGTGTCCTGCCTACTCCCCGGCCTTTCGCAACGCCTGATCCAGGTCGGCAATAATATCTTCCACGTCTTCGATGCCGACTGAAATGCGCACCATGTCCGGGGTCACGCCGGCTTCGAGCTGCTCGGCCGGGGTGAGTTGGGAGTGGGTGGTGCTGGCCGGATGGATGACCAGCGTCTTGGCGTCTAAGATATTGGCCAGATGCGAGCAGAGTTTGACGGCGCTGATGAACTTCTTGCCGGCGGGAATGCCGCCCTTGACGCCGAAACCGAAGACCGCGCCGGGGCCGATGGGGAAAAACGCCTTGGCCCGGGCATGGTCCTTGTGGCTGGGCAGGCCGGCGTAGTTGACCCAGTCGACGGCCGGGTGGGCTTCCAGAAATTCGGCCACTTTCTGGGCGTTGGCGCAATGGGCCTTGGCCCGCAGCGGCAGCGTCTCCACGCCCTGGATGACGAGAAAGCTGTTAAAGGGCGAGGGCGTGGCCCCGATGTCGCGCATAAGCCCGGTGCGCACCTTGGTGCAAAAGGCCGAGCAGGGCGTGCCTTCAAGCTGGCACAGCATTTCCCAGAAATTGGCCCCGTGGTAGGTGGGGTCCGGGGCGGTGATCTCCGGGAATTTGCCCCCGGCCGACCAGTCGAAGCCGCCAGCCTCGACAATGGCTCCGCCAATGGCCGTGCCGTGGCCGCCGATGATCTTGGTCAGGGAATAGACCGCGATGTCGGCCCCGAGGTCGAAGGGATTCAAGATCGGCGGCGCGGCCACGGTGTTGTCGATGATAAAGGGCAGGCCGGCCTCGTGGGCCACCTTGGCGATGGCCGGCAGGTCGTCCACATTGCAGCGCGGGTTGCCGATGGATTCGGTGTAGACAAGACGGGTGTTCTCGTCGATGGCGGCGGCAAAGTTGGCCGGATCGGACGAATCGACAAAACGCACCTCGATGCCGAAGCGCTTGAGGGTATGCTCAAAGAGCGTGTGGGTGCCGCCGTAGAGATTAAGCCCCGAGACAATGTTCTGGCCGGCCCTGGTGATGGCGGCCACGGCGTAGAAAATGGCCGACATGCCTGACGCCGTGCACACGCAGGCCGAGGCCCCGTGCAGGGCGGCCAGCCGGCGCTCCAGCGCGTCGGTGGTGGGGTTGCCCAGGCGGGTGTAGATATAGCCGGCTTCCTTGAGGGCAAAGAGGTTGGCGGCGTGTTCGGGATCGCGGAAGAGATAGCTTGTGGTCTGATGGATGGGCACGGCCCGGGAGAGCGTGTCGGAATCCGGCGTGTGGCCGGCGTGCAGGGCCAGGGTCTGGGCGTGCCAGGGGGTATTTGGCATGGGCGGTACCTCTGTTGTTTGGTGATGGCGGTCCGGCGGGACCGGTCATGATGCCGCTATATACCGGACCGTCGCGGTAGGAAAGCGCAAAGTTATGCGCCTTGGTTCTTGACAAGGCGGGGTGCGAAACCCACCATGCGACGTTCGCCCGTCCGGGCCGGATGTGTCCTTTGCAAGACCGGAGGTTGCCCCATGCGGTTGCATGCATTCTATCATGTCCCCTTTGAAGACGTCGGCGCTATCGGCCTGTGGGCTGCCGAGCGCGGCCACGAAGTCACGGCCACCAGCTTTTTTGCCGATGAAACGCCGCCGGCTGCTGCCGACTACGACATGCTCGTGGTCATGGGCGGTCCCATGAGCGTCTATGACGAGAAAGAGTACCCGTGGATAGCCGGCGAGAAAAAAGCCATTGAGGCGGCTGTGGCCGCGAACAAGGCCGTCCTTGGCGTCTGTCTGGGGGCGCAGTTCCTGTCGGTCGTTCTTGGCGGATCGGTGTCGCGCAATCCCGTGCCCGAGATAGGCTGGTTCAAGGTCCACATGACGCCCGAAGGACTGGCCGAGCCGGTCTTTGCCAATTTCCCGGAGTCCTATTACGCTTTCCACTGGCACGGCGACACGTTTGCCATCCCGCCCGGAGCCGTTCATGCGGCCAGCTCGGCCGCCTGTGCCAATCAGGCCTTTGTCTACAACCACAAGGTTGTTGGTTTGCAATACCATTTGGAAACAACGCCTGTCGGGATGCAGCGCCTGATCAAATACTGCGCCGAAGACGTGGCTGTCCCCGGCCCGACCGTGCATCATCCCAAGCAGATGCATGCCGGGCGCGAGGTCTTTAAGGACATCAAGACCCTGGCCTACCAGTTTCTCGACGCCCTGGCCGACATATAGGCCAAAGCGGCACGAGCCCGACGGGGCAAAGGAGTGGGGGTATGCGGAGAAAAGAGCGGGAAATCAAGGACAAGGCGGTCCTGGAGCAGTTGCTCATGCAGTCGCAGATCTGTCGCCTGGGTATGTACGACGGCACATGGCCCTACGTGGTACCAGTCAATATGGGCTACGACGCCGGGCGCATCTATTTTCACTCGTTTAAAAAAGGCAAGAAGATAGACATCCTGCGGCAACACCCCAAGGTCTGCTTCGAGGTGGACAGCGACGTGGAGATTGTCACCGGCGAGCTGCCCTGCGACTGGACCACCAACTACAAGTCGGTCATCGGCTTTGGCACGGCGGTCCTGGTCGAGGACGAGGCGGAAAAGCTGGCCGGCATGCGCATCCTCATGCGCCGCCACGGCGGGCCGGTGGAGGGGTTCAAGGCCGAGCACTTTCCGGCCATGGCCGTGGTGCGCATCGACATCGCCTCCATGACCGGCAAGTCCAATCCGCCCCATGACGAGTGGGGCTAGGGCTTTTAGGAGGAGGAATGCCTCCGGCGGCCGGATGGGATAATCCCCCCTGACTCCCTTGAGGGGAAAAGGTTTCAAGGGATTTTGGGCGGTGGTCGGCAAACCGGTGGGCTGCGGACCGGGACGACCGAAGCAGACCCTTGGCCGGAACCACCGCTTTTGGGGTGAAGGGGCTTGCCAGCAGGATTGTCGTCGGGATGCGCCGGGGCATTTCGAGGACGCAAGACGAGGAGGAGGCCATGCGTATCGTTTTCGTCGGCGATTCACTGACGGTCGGCGTTGGCGACCCCCAGTATCTGGGCTGGCCCGGCCGGCTGTGCGCTGCTTCGCCGGCCGCCGGGCTGGGGCTGACGCTCTACAACCTGGGCGTTCGCTCCGAGACCAGCCGCCACATCAAGACCCGTATCGGCCGTGAACTGCCGCCCCGGCTGGTGCCCCGCGACGAGGCCCGGGTGGTGCTGTCGTTTGGCGTCAACGACGCCAAGATCGAAAACGGCCGCCGCAAGGTCGAGCTGGCCGATTCCGTGGACAATCTGTTCGACATCGTCTCCCGGGTGGCTGCGATGTGTCCGGTGCTGGTGGTCGGGCCGCCGCCGGTCCTGGACGACGCCTACCGCTGTCGGGTGGAGGAGATTTCCGACGTCTTTGCCGGCGCCTGCGCCGAAATGGGCGTGGCCTATCTGGAGATGTGCCGGCCGCTGTGCCGGGAGCGGGCCTATCTGGACAGTCTGGTGGCCTCCGGCGACGGCTACCATCCCGGGGCCGAGGGCTATGCCGCCTTTGCCGCCCGGGTGGCGACCTGGGACGCCTGGCTGGCCTGGTTCGGCCTGGCCTGATTTTCTTTTTTTGCCTCCGGCGGCCAAAGGGGTGACCCCTTTGGAATCCCTCCTGGAAGGCAGGGGTTTATGCAGCGGAGGCATGGCGTGCCCTCTGCCGTAACCCCTTTAAAAATTTTTCCCGTTGGGGGGTCCGGGGGCCTCAGGCCCCCGGCCGCCGGAGGCATCTTCTGCCTTCTTCTCTCTCACAGCCCGTGCGGCACGGCCTCAAGAAGCGAGATGGCCGGGCCGACCAGGGCGCAGGTGACGCCGGCCAGGATCATGACCAGTCCGGCAATGGCCCCTTCCTCTTCGCCTTCCTCAAGGGCCCGGGCCACGCCCGCGCCGTGCGCGCCCATGCCGAGCATGGCCCCCCGGGCCAGGGCCGAGCGCAGGGGCAGGACTTTGAGCAGCATGCCGCCCAGCGACGCCCCGAGAACGCCCGTGGCAATGACGCACACTGCGGCCAGATCCGGCGCGCCGCCCACCTGTTTTGCAAAGTCCATGGCAAAGGGCGTGGTAAACGACCGGGGCAGCACCGAAAGCCGCATCCCTTCAGGCAACCCCAGCATCCCCGACAGCAGCCAGGAGCCGCCAAGGGCCAGCAGGCAGCCAAAGCCCACCCCCACGGCCAGGGTCGGCCAGTGCCGGCGAATGAGCGCCCGGTGCTCGTAGATGGGCACGGCAAAGGCCACCGTGGCCGGCCCGAGCAACAGCAGCAGCCATTGCCCGCCGCGCATGTATTCCCGGTAGCCCGTGTGCAGGGCGACCGTCAGCCCCAGGCACAGGACGCAGGTTACAAGCAGCGGCGACGTCCACCAGGCGCGCAGATAATGGTAGGCGATGCGCGACAGGACATAGGCGGCAAGCGTGGCCACCAGCCAGAACAGGGCGGTATAGCTAGCGAACATGGCGTGACCTCAGGCGGATGGAGAGTTCGACGATAAGGGCCGTGCCGACCATCACCGACACGATGCCGACCAGGATGACGGCCAGCAGTTTGAGCCCAAGGGGGCTTACCAGTTCGGCGTGATCGCGCAACGTGATCACGGCCGGAACGAAAAAGAGCAGCATGTGGTTGAGTAGCCCCTTGGCCCCAAGGGTCAGGCGCGCCGCCGGCAGCCGGCCGGTGGCCAGGGCGGCCAGCAGGGCCAACATGCCGATGACGCCGCCGGGAATGGGCAGCCCCGACGCCTTGGCTGCCGCGTCCGAGACCCACCACACGCCGATCAAAAAGGCCACCTGCCCCGCCGTTTCCACGAACGTGCGCACCGGGCCAATATGGTTGAGATTTGTTGCATACATACGACAGGCTCCTTGCCTGCCTCTGAGATAGGGGCGGGTTGCCCATTTGTGAAATGAATTGTCAGAATGAAAACTATTCCATATTGGAATAGCCATGGAACTACGCAACCTGAAAGCCTTTGTGGAAGTCGTGCGCCTGGGCGGTTTTTCCAAGGCGGCCCGGGCGCTTTTCTCCACCCAGTCCACGGTGAGCAAGGCCGTGGGGCAACTGGAAGAGGAGTTTGGCGAGGCGCTGCTTGAGCGACTGAGCACCGGGGCGCGGGCGACCGTGGCCGGCGAGCTGGTCTATGCCCGGGCCGTGGCCATGCTGGCCGAGGGCGAGCATCTGTTGGCCGAACTGTCCGATCTGCGCGGCCTCATTTCCGGACGGCTGCGCCTGGGGCTGCCCATCTTTGGCAGCGCCCGGCTTTTTGCCCCGCTTTTTGCCGAATACCGCAGCCGCTATCCGGGCGTTGAAATCGAGCTCATGGAGCAGGGCAGCGCCCGGCTGGAAGAGGCCCTGGTGGCCGGCGAAGTGGAGTTGGCCGTGTCGCTTCTGCCCATTGCCGAGGCCTTTTCCTGGCAGCCGGTGCGCGACGACCCCATGGTTGCGGTGCTGGCGGCCGACCATCCGCTGCGCGACCGCCATTCTTTGCGTCTGTCCGAACTGGCGACCGATCCGTTCATTCTTTTCGAGCAGGGCTTTGCCCTTAATCCCCGCATCGAACACGCCTGCTCCCTGCGCGGGTTCACCCCGCGCGCCGCCGCCCGCAGCGGCCAGGTCGATTTCATCATCGCCCTGGTGGCCGCCGGGCTTGGCGTGGCGCTGTTGCCGCGCATCCTGACCGAAGGCCGCGATCTCGCGCCGCTGGGCGTGGTGCTTTTGGACGAGACCGATCTGCGTTGGCGGGCAGCGCTCCTGTGGCGCAAAGGGGCGCGCCTGTCCCCGGCCGCCCGGGCCTGGCTGGCCCTGGCCCGCGAGAAGCTGCCGCAGGGTGGTGGGGGGAGAGAGGAAGGGAAATAGAAATAGAAAAGAAGAGAAGAGAATCGGGGCGCTGCCCCGAGCCCCGCCGGGGGGATGATCCCCCCGGACCCCTGCAAGGGGAACAAGGGGTCAAGGGGAGGCTGCGGGTGGGTGGAGGGGTACGGGAAGGTGGGCAAAGCCAATCGGGGTGCTGCCCTGATCCCCTCGGGGAAATGATTCCCCCGGACCCCTGCAAAGGGAGAAAGCGGGGCGGTGGTCAGGCGGTGGCTGGCTCCAGGCGGCACAGGCTGCACTTGAGGGGTTCGGCCCCGCAGTCCGGGTCGAAATGCTCGTGGCCAAAGAGCAGGTTGACGCAGCTCTCCCGCCAGCCGTGCTCCGGGCCGGGCTGCTCCGGATACCACCAGCCGTGGTCGGCCTGGACCACGTCCGGGGGCAGCCCGGCATCGGGCCGCAGGTTGAGTTTCGCCCGGCCGGCCGGGGTGACCACCCAGACCGGGTCGCCCGGGCCAAGACCCAGGGCGGCGGCGGTGTCGGGATGGACCGCCACCTGCGGGGTCGGCCGCAGCCGGCGCAGGGAATCGATTTGCCGGCCCTCGGAATGGAAAAAGGGCAGGACCTTGCAGCCGGTCATGAGAATGAGCGGATAGCGGGCGGCGACCTCCGGCGAGGAAACAGGCGAGAGCGGCGGCTCCACATAGACCGGCAGGCTTGGCCGGCCCATCCTGGCCATGATCGAACTGACCAGTTCCACCCGGCCGCTTGGCGTGGGGAAACCGTCCGTCTCGTGCTTGCGGTAGCGCATCTCGCCAAGAAGGATGCCCTTCTCGGCAAAGGCCGCAAAATCCAGGCCCGACGGTTCCAGGAGCCAGTCCAGATAGGCCGGCCGGTCGGGCCAGGGGAAGGCTTCGTCAAGGCCCAGGCGGTGGGCCAGATCGAGAATGACGTCGCGGTCGTCGCGGACCTCCCCCGGGTCAAGGACGCTTCGTCGGGCCAGCACGCACCAGATCTTGTGGAAATAGACCACGTCGTCCTGCTCCAGCCAGTGGGCGGCCGGCAGCACCAGATCGGCCAGCTCGGCGGCCGGGGTCATGAACAGGTCCGAAACCACCGTGAATTCCAGATGGTCGCGCAAGGCCGCTTCCACCACGTCGCCGCGCGTGGCCGTCAGCATGGGATTGGTCCCGACCAGCCAGACCGCCCGGGGCCGATACGGCCGGCCTGTCAGGCAGGCGTCCCAGAAGCTGGGCTGGTGGCAGCCCGGCGCAAAGGGGAAGCGGCCGGCTCCGATCATCCGGCCCTTTTGCTCGGGTGAGAGAAACTGCATCCCCAGGACGTTCTTGTCTTCCTGGGGCGATTTGCAGCGCACCCCGGCCGGCGGCGCCCAGCGCACCATGCCGCCCGGCACGTCGAGGTTGCCGGTGACGGCCATAAGGAGCAGCAGCGCCCGGCCGGTCTGGAAGGCGTTGACGCTGGTGTCGATGCCGTTGCCCCAGAGCAGGCAGGCGGGCTTGGCCGTGGCCAAGGCCTTGGCCGCCCGGCGGATGTCCTCGGCCGCCACCCGGGTGATGGGCGCGGCCCAGTCCGGGGGAAAAGCGGCCACATGGGCGGCCAGCTCGGCAAAGCCCTGGCAATGCCTGGCCACGAAGTCGTGGTCGTAGAGCGCCTCGCCGATGATGACGTGGAGCAGGGCCAGGGCCAGGGCGCATTCGGTGCCGGGGCGCAGTTGCAAATGGAGATCGGCTGCGGCGGCGGTTTTGGTGCGCCGGGGATCGGCCACGATGACCTGATCCGCCTGGCGCATGGCCTTCCTGACCATGGAACCGCACAGGCCGTCGGCCGCGCCGGTCTCCATGGAGTTGCAGCCAAAGACAAAGACGCAGGCCGGGGAGGCCCCGCCGCGCCCGTAGACGTCGGCCACCGGCAGCCAGCCCACGGTCAGGGCCGAGGCAATGTTTCGGGGCAGGAAGCAGTTGTGGCCCGGCGAGACGAAATTGGGCGAGCCCAGGGCGTGGATGAAGCGGCCGGTAAATTCCGTGTAGGGCCGCCCGGTCCCCTGGCAAAGCGCGATGTATTCCGAGCCGGACTCCCGGCGCACCGTGTCAAAGACGGCGGCCATGCGTTCCAGGGCCTCGTCCCAGGAAGTAGGTTCGTAGCGGCCGCTGCCGCGCGGGCCGACACGCTGTAAGGGACGGCGCAGCCGATCCGGGTGGGTGGCCTGCTCGATGGCTGCCGCGCCCTTGGGGCAGAGGTAGCCCCGACTGGTCGGGCTGTCCGGATCGCCGGTCACCTTGACCGGCCGGCCATCGGCGTCGCAGTGAACCAGCACCTGGCACACGCCGTGGCAGCCGCGACAGGACGTTCGCACGATGGAGGCAGGGGCCATGGGCAGCTCCGTTGTTTACCGGAATCTGTGCCCGCAACCCGTCGGCGCGTCAATGCGGCGGGAAAAAGCAGGCGGCCCGATACGTCCCGGGCCTTGAGTGCCGGCAGGACGCATCGGGCCGCAATGGGGCCGGGGCTGGATGGGGCTATTTCTTCATGGACTCGTAGACGTGGCCCACGAGCTTTTCCGAAGGCGTCAGGGTCTGTCCGCCGGGAACCCATTTGGCCGGGCAGGCCTCGGCCGGGTTGGCGCGCAGGTAGACGTTGGCCTGGCACTTGCGCAGCAGCTCGTCGGCGTTGCGGCCGACATTATAGAAATTCACTTCCTTGGACACCAGCATCCCGTCGGGATTGATGATGAACGTGCCGCGAAGGGCCAGTCCCGACTCTTCGTCGTAGACGCCGAAGTAGCGCGACACCTTGCCGGTGGGGTCGGCGGCCATCTTGAACTTGACGTTTTCCAGCAGCTTCTCGGTGGTGCGCCAGGCCAAGTGGGCGAACTCGGTGTCGGTGGACACGGAGAAGACCTCAAAGCCCAGTTTCACCAGCTCTTCGTGCTTGGTGGCCAGATCGGCCAGCTCGGTCGGGCAGACAAAGGTGAAGTCGGCCGGGTAGAAGAACAGGATGGTCCATTTGCCGGCTTCCTGGATCTGCTCCATGTCCATCTCGCCGAAAAAGCCTTCGACCGGGTCGTAGACTTTGAGCGAAAAGTCGGCCACGGGCTGGCCAACGGAAGCGGCCGGGATTTCGTCGCCGCCGCAGCAATCGTCTTCGTATTCGTGCTCGTGTTCATGTTCGTGCATGGGTGCGTCCTCATTTGTTTTTGTAGGTTGTCGGGCAAAGCCCGGAGCAAGCATCGTTTCAGGTTATGGACCGAGCGCCGGCAAAAGGCAAGATACCCGCCGCAGTGCGGCAGGCGGGCCATCCGACACAAATAAGGCCCGGCAGACCGGGGGCAAGGGCGGGCATATGGACAAGCTCGTCCCGACCCGCTAGTTTCAGGAAACTCGATACAATCGGGACCATGTGCCAGGGGGGAACCATGCCGCAGCCGTTTTATCGCCGATACGTCCGTCTTTTCCCTGTGTTGGCCCTGGCCGTTTTGGCCGCCGCCGGCCCGGCAACGGCCCAGACGACCCAGACGCCCCAGACGGTCGACCCGTACGGCGATTGCTGCGTGGCCCAGGTGAACATGACCGGCGTTTCCACCTGGAACGTCACCTGCGGAACCTGCGCGGCCAATCCCGGCGTCTATCCCATTGCCCAGCCGGACCCGGAAAAACTGGTCTTTACCGGCCCGGGCGGGGTGGTGGCCGGAAGCCGCTACGACGCCGCGGCCGCCGTGTGCCAGTGCCCGTCCCAGGACGCCCGCCGGGCCTTTGAAAAAAAGATGCGCACCTACGACGGCAACTAGGCCGGGTCTGTCCAGCCCGCCGTCGTGTTTGAAGAGATGGCCTGGAAACTGCGCCCGGCCCGGCTGCTTCGACGCCTCGCCGCCGTCCGATCCGGTCGGCGGCGCAAGCCTTCCCTTCCACTTCGCCGCACGCTCCGCCGCCGGCCTGGCTTGGCGCGGCCTCGCGTTGCGGTCAGCCAGGCCTTCTGCCCTGGGCCTGTTGCTCCGGGCCGGGCGTCTGGACAGGCCTGTCGTTTTCCGCCTTGTCCGTTCGTTTCCGCCGGCCCGACCATCCATGGCGCTGCCGTCCCGGACTCCGGGCCGGCGGATCAGCGGCGTCGGCCGGTTTTTTATGGCCCAGGCTGGTTGTGCCCCGGCGATCTCTTCGGGACAGACGCCTGTCGGGCCTGCGCTCCCTTCCGGGGCACAGGGGTGCGTTGGCGGCGGCCTGGAT
This sequence comes from Desulfovibrio sp. TomC, assembly GCF_000801335.2. Lineage (NCBI taxonomy): Bacteria > Pseudomonadati > Thermodesulfobacteriota > Desulfovibrionia > Desulfovibrionales > Desulfovibrionaceae > Desulfovibrio > Desulfovibrio sp. TomC. Next base: position 46,310 of record NZ_JSEH01000019.1, on the reverse strand, counting down.
TGGGGTATGCCTGATGCCGGCGGGCTTGGCAATAGGAATGATTCCTGTTTTCATTTATGACCAGCGATAAACCAGGAGGGGAACAACAATGCGCAAACAATTCAGAGGGCTGTTGGCAACCTGTGCGGGTTTGGCGGCAGTGGCGTGTCTGGCGGGTTGTGCCGGCCGGGGACAGGCGGACAAGGCGGCCGGGGCTGTGGCCGGCGGGGCGAACGTTTACCGGGTGTCGGCCCCGCTCGTCAACTTGTTGGCCTGTCCGAGTCTGACCTGTGAGGTGCTGGAGGACCTGGGCGACGGCGCACAGGTGGCGGTCACGGCGGTGATTCCCGGGGGCTGGCTGGAGGTGCACGCCCTGGGCTCGGGCCGGGACGGGTATTTGCTGGCCCGGTTTGTGACCAAGCCGTGACCCTTGGGGGGCGGTGTATTGTGAAAATTCGGATTATCCAGGCTTTGAAAGGGGAAAATTCGCGAAAAAAAGGGGAAACAGCTTTTCAGTCGCAAGTATTTTCCCTATGATACAATTGCCTTGTAACCGAAGTCATCCTTGTGCGAAAATTCACGGTCCACGTTCCCGGGGGACCTCTCCCGGTCGGCTCAGGAGGTGTTTATGCGTTTGACCCTCACCGGAAAGATCATTGCCCTGCTTCTTTTCACTGTCGCGCTGCTGACCCTGGCCACTTCCGTCACCGTGCATGTCTATCTTTCCGACGGGCTCAACCGCATGAGCCAACATGAGATCGACACCAAGGCCGATGCCGTGGATTCGATGCTCAAGGAAGCCAGCCAGGAAGTGCGGGGCGTGACCTATCTGCTGGCCACCCGCCCGGATATCGCCACGGCCATCGCCGCCAAGGACACGGCCAAACTCGTCGCCATTGCCAAGGAAGCCCAGCGTGAACTGCGCATTGAATTCGTCACCATCGCCGACGCCCAGGGCGTGGTGGTGGCCCGGGGGCATTCCGACAAGATCGGCGATTCCGTCAAAAATCAGATCAACGTGCAAAAGGCCCTGGCCGGCCAGGGGTCGGTCGGCCTGGAAGAAGGCACGGCCGTCAAATTCTCTCTGCGGGCCGGCTATCCGGTCTATGACAACGGCAAAGTCATCGGTTCCGTCACTACCGGCATCAACCTGTCCTCCAGCAACGCCTTTGTCGACGAAATGAAAAAGGTGCTTGGCACCGAGTGTACCATTTTTTACGGCGACACCCGGGTGGCCACCACCATCGAGCGGGACGGCAAACGGGTGGTGGGCACGAAGATGGACAATCAGTTGGTCCTCGAGACGGTGCTCCAAAAAGGCACCCGTTTCCTCGATGTCAACAAGATCATCGGCCAGGACTACAACACCGCCTACTGGCCTCTTAAAGGAGCCGACGGCAAGATTGCCGGCATGATGTTTATCGGGCGCGACCGGGCTTCCATTGCCGCTACCGAGCGCACCATCATGTATTCGACCCTGACCGCCTCCTGCGCCGTGGCCCTGATCGTCATGGTCGTGGGCTTTTTCACCGCCCGGGGCATGACCGCGCCGCTGCGCCGGGTCATGGATCTGGCCCGCAAGGTGTCGCGGGGCGATTTCGACGCCGTGGCCGAGGGGCGTTTTTCCGGCGAGATGGCAGAGCTTAAAAATACCATCGAGCGGATGGTGGTGAGCCTCAAGGCCAAGATCGCCGAGGCCGAGGCCATGAGCCAGGAGGCCAACGAAGAGGCCAAGTGCGCCGAAGCGGCCAGATCCGAGGCCGAAGCTGCCCGCAGCATGGCTGAAGTGGCCAAGCGCGAGGGCATGGCCGAGGCGGCCGAGAATCTCGGCGTCGTCATCGAGAGCATCATTGCCGCTTCAGGGCAGCTCGAATCCCAGGTGGAGCAGGTGCGAAACGGGGCCGACCACCAGCGCGACCGGCTGCGCGAAGTGGTGGAAGCCATTGCCCAGATGACCGCCACCGTCCTGGATGTGGCCAGAAACGCCTCCCGGGCCGCCCAGTCCGCCGAGGACACCAAGGCCAAGGCCTCGGCCGGCTCGGCCGTGGTCGAGGAATCCATGCGCTCGATTGACCGGGTCAACACCGTGTCGTCCGATCTCAAGGGAGCCATGAGCGCGCTTGGCGAGCAGACGCAAGCCATCGGCCGGGTCATGTCCGTCATTTCCGACATTGCCGACCAGACCAACTTGCTGGCCTTAAACGCCGCCATTGAGGCGGCCCGGGCCGGCGAGGCCGGACGCGGGTTTGCCGTGGTGGCCGACGAGGTCAGGAAGCTGGCCGAGAAGACCATGACCGCCACCAAGGAAGTGGGGCAGGCGGTGGTGAGCATCCAGCAATCGGTGTCGGGCAACATCGTCAGTGTGGACAAGGCCGGGCAGGCCGTGGCCGAGGCCACCGAGCTGGCCGGCCGTTCCGGCGAGGTGTTGCGCGAGATTTTGGCCCTGGCCGAGGCCAGCGCCCGCGAGGTGGCCGGCATTGCCGCCGCCTCCGAGCAGCAGTCTGCCGCAGCCGAGGAGATCAACCGGGCCATGAACGAGGTCAGCGAGGTGGTGGAAACCACCAGTAACGGGATGCATGAGTCGGCCCAGGCCGTCCACGCCCTGGCCGACCTGTCCGGCGACATGGACCAGATTATCGTCAAGCTGCGAAACGGCTAACCAGCCCGGTCGCCCGACGTTTTCCGGGGCCGCCTGCCGGGCCAGAACGCAGATTCTGGTCCGGCAGGCGGCCCCGTCTTGTCTTGCTCCGCTCCTGTTGCGCCCCCGTCCGGCTCTTCCACTCGAGCATACAGCCCAGGTAAAAATGGCCCCTTTGCAGGGGTCCGGGGGGATCATCCCCCCGGCCGCCGGAGGCACTCTTCCTTCTTTTCTCCCCCCTCTCCGTCGCCACCATCCAACTGACGCACCAGACCGTCGTACTGGCGCAGTTGTTCGGCCAAAAAGCCCTGTTCGCCGTGAAAGACCAGGGCCGAGCGCGGGCAGACGAGGAAGCAGTAGAGGCACTCCAGGCAGCCGGTGCGGTCGCCGCTTTTGGCCACGGCTGCGGGATCGAGCCCGGCCGGGCAGAACCGGCGGCAGGCCCCGCAGTCGTCGCAGGCCGCCCGGTCGAGGGTCAGGCCGGTAAGGCGCATTTCGTCGCGGCAAAAAACGTCCTGGCGCAGGCCGGCGGCAAACAGCAGCTTGCCGAACCAGTCCGTGCCGGCCAGCCAGGTGAAAAAGGCGGTATTGCGCACGGCCAGGAAATACTTCTGGCGCTTGGGACTGTGGATGAAGGTGGCCAGCCGGCCGGCCAGCGGCGGGACCAGGGGGCGGCCGGCCAGAAGCGGCAGGGAAAGAGTGTCCAGGAAGGCGTCCAGGGCCGGGGGAATGAGCCCCCGCCGCCTTGCCTCGGCCAGGGGCCGCACCTTGGCCTCGGGGAAGCCGGCCAGCCGGGCGCAGGCCAGATCAATGGCGAAAGGATTGTCGCCGAAAACCAGGGTGTCCAGGCGTATGGGCGTGCCCCGGGTGGGGCCGAGGCCCTCCATGGCGATAAGCGCGTCGACGATGGCCAGGGCCGGGCGTACGGCCAAATTGATGTTGACGATGTTGGCGGCCAGGCTTTGGTGGGTTTTTTTCTTGTTTTCCTGGCCGACCAGACAGCCCATGAGGTTTTTTAGGCACACCGACATGCCGGCTTCGAAATGGGTCTTGAGCTTGGGCAGGTTGATGACCAGGGCCGCATCCATGACCGGTTGGGCAATGGCCGCCGTGACTCCGTTTTCAAAGGCAATGGCGACGCCCGGGGCGTAGTTGAGGTCCACGGCCGTGTAGCCGAAGCGGGCCGCGGTCCGGTCCACCCGCAGCCGCTCGATCACCCCGATCTTGTTGCGATAGAACCCGGAATTGGTGCCCTCGCCAACGAGCACCCGGCGATAGCCGGCGTCGTGCAGATGGCCAAGCAAGGCCACAAGCAGGCGCAGGTCGGTGGTGTTGCCGGTCAGGGCGTTCATGTTGGCGTTGAGGTTGGGCTTGACCAGGATGGCGGCGTCCCGGTCGGCCGGGAAGACGTCGGCGTAGGCCGGCAGGGTCTCGTCAAGGACGCGGCGCACGGCGGCAGCGTCGGCGGCGTGACGGATGTGGAGGCGGCAGGGGGCGTCGGGCATGGTTTCTTCCTGGATGGCTGGGCGGTTGGGCGTGAAGGCGAATGCCGGCTGAGCATACCGGGCCGGCCAGGGCAGGGAAAGTGAAACCTCGGCCGGCTCCGGTGCGACATGGCGGGCATGACAATTGACAGCACATTGTGCAACAAACGGGCATCCGCGGACTCAGTGCGGCCCCAGTCCATGAACAGGACCGGCCTTGGCCGGATGATGGGAACCGCCATGCGTAACAAATGCCTGCTTTTCCTGGCGGGCGCCGTGCTGCTTGTGGGCCTGGGCGAACTCGCCTGCCGGCTTTTTGAACAGGCTTATTATCGGGCTGTTATCAATCCCACCGGGGACATCGTCAACCTGACGGCGCTCAACTACAACGACACGACCGTGCCCCGGCGCAAGACGCCTGGGGAGTTTCGCATTCTGGAATTTGGCGATTCCTATGTCTACGGCACGGTCAAGACCGATTACACCCCCTCAAGCGTGGCCGCCAACCTGCTCGGACAGGCTGGTGCGCCGACCCGGCTGGTCAACCTGAGCGAGCCTGGGACGTCTTTTTTCCAGTACCGCAAGGCCATGCGCCATTGGGCCGGGCTGATTGAGGCCGACGCCCTGGTGGTCGGCATGTTTCTCGGCAACGACTGTGTCGAGGTGGCCCGGCATATTGTGCCTGACGATCTGCCGGTCAACGGCTGGCTGCGGGAAAATTTTGTGGAGATCACCACCGGGCGCAAGCGGTTGGCCGCTGCGCGCCATGGGCACGGTTTGCGGCTGCTCGATTATGCCGCCGATGCCATCAATATCAAAGCCACCGGGGAATACGTCACGATGAACATCCCCGAACCACATTCCGGCCTCTACAGCCCGTTGCCGGAAGAGCGGTTCATGGAGCTGACCCGGCTTTTTGCCGTGGCCGGAGAGCCGGCGCACAGCGCGGAGTTGGCCCGGGGCTGGCAGGCCCTGGCCGATACCGGACGGGATTTGGCCCGGTTTGGCCGGGAGCGGGGAATGCGGGTGGCGGTGGTGCTGTCGCCGGCGGAAGTGGCGGTCAATGACCGGCTGTGGCGCAAGGCCGCCCTTGAGGCCGGCATCGATCCGAAGTCCTTTGACCCGACCCTGCCCGGGCGCATGGCCGCAGCGGTCCTGGCCAAGGTGGCCCCGGATGTGGCCGTGCTCGACCTGACGCCGGTTTTCGCCTGCGCCGCCGCCCGGGGGGACGTCTTGTATCCGCCCCGGGAAATCCATTGGAATGCGGCCGGCAACCGGCTGGCCGGCCAGGCCCTGGCCCGTTTCGTGGGCCGGACCTGGCTTGGCCTGCCAGGGGACGCCCCGGTCGGGGCCGACCCCTGCCTGGATGCCGCGCCGCTTCCGGCCGGGCCGGCCGATATGGCGGCCTGTCTGGCGGCTGCCGGGCCGTTTGCCGAGCCGGCCCGGCCCTAGCGCAGGGTCAGGGCGGCCACGGCCTCGATATGGGCGGTGTGGGGGAACAGATCCACCGGCGTCACCTGGGCCACGTCGTAGAGCTCGGCCAGGACCTTGAGGTCCCGGGCCAGGGTGGACGGATTGCAGGAGACGTAGACGATGCGCCTGGGGGCGACGCGCAGAAGTGCGGCCAACACCTCGGCGCTGGCTCCGGCCCGGGGCGGGTCGAGGACGGCCACGGCCGGCTGGGTGTGGACCAGTTCCTCCAGGGCCGCCGAGGCGTCGCCGGCCCGGAAGACGCAGTTTTCCACCTCGGACAGCTCGGCCGAGGCCTTGGCGCTCTCCACGGCCCGGATGTCGATATCCAGACCGTAGACGGTCTTGAAATGCGGGGCCAGGGTCAGGGCGATGCCGCCGCAGCCGCAGTAGAGGTCCCAGGCCGCGCCTTCGGGGTCGCTGCCGGCCGCCGTCGCCACCACGTCGTACAGGGCCGCGGCCGCGCCGGTGTTGGTCTGGACAAAGGCATCGGGCAACACCCGCAGGCGCACCTTGCCCACCTGCTCTTCCAGGAGCGGCCGCCCCATGGAAAAGACCTGCCGTTCGCCCACGGCCACGGCCGTGGAGGCCCGGCGCACCGAATGGACAAAGCCCGTCACCTCGGGGAACTTTTTCATGAGCGTCTCGCCGAGGGCGTGGACCGCGTCGCCGGCCCCGCGGGCCGGTCCGGTGATCATGTGGACCAGGCGCGCTCCGGTGGCTGCGGACTGGCGCAGGACCAGATGCCGCCACACGCCTTTGCTGGTGCGGGCGTCAAAGGCCCCAAGACCGGTGTCCAGGCAGACTTTGCGCAGATACCCCACCATTTCGGCCGCCCAGGGGTCCATGAGCGGACAGGTCTCGATGTCGAGCACCCGGTTGGGCCGGGTGCGCTCGTGCAGGCCCAGATAGAGCTTGCCGGCAAAGGCGAATTCCATTTTGTTGCGGTAGCCGTAGAGGGCCGGCGAGGGGATGGTCGCGGCCACGGGCGGGTCCTGGAAACCGCCCAGGCGGGTCAGTGATTCGACCACCTGTTCACGCTTCCAGTAGAGTTGGGCGTCGTAGTCGAGGTCCTGCCAGACACAGCCGCCGCAGACCCCGAAATGGGGGCAGACCGGGGCCACGGCCTGGGGCGAGGGGGTCAGCGTTGTGACGACCCTGGCCTCGGCAAAGCCCTTTTTCACTTTTTCCACCCGGGCCAAAACCGTTGCCCCGGGGAGTCCGCCGTCCACAAAATAAACCAGCCCGTCCAGACGGGCCACACCTTTGCCGCCAAGAGCCAGCCGGGTCACGGCCAGTTCCACTTCCATTGATTCGCGTATGTCCATGGCGGACTTATGCGCGTGGCCGGCCGTCGGCGCAAGGGGCTGGTTTCCCAAAAATGGGCGGGCAGTTCGGGAGTGCTCCGTAACCAATTGCGCGCACGGGAAAAATCAGATACCCGAAAGAAAGCTGGAGGAGGCCCATGACCCGAAAGCATATCCTGGCCGCGTGCCTGTTGTTCGTGGTCCTGACCCTGGCCATTGCCGGCATGGGGTATCGGGCCAAGACCGACCTTGAGGCCGTGGTCACGGACCAGTTCAACCACCAGCAATTGCTTCTGGCCCAGAAGATCGCCGAGGACATCGGCGAGCACTACGCTTTTTTGCGCACCTGCCTGGAGAGCATGTCCCTTCTGTGGCGGGACGAAACCGTGGCCGAGGGCCGGCCGTGGCTGGCCGTGCCGGCCTTTTACAGTATCTTTGCCGAATGGAACGTGGTTGCTTTGGGGGTCATTCCCCCAGGTGGGGATGCGGCGGTGTTCTACGACGCATCCGGGCGGCCCGTGGCTGCTGACGGCCTGTGTCCCGAAATTTGCCGGCAAGCCTTTGCCACACCGGTGCGCATGGGCCATATCGCCGTCAGCCGGATCTTTTCCCCGGTAAGCGGACCGCTGGCCGGCCGGCGGCTTTCGGCCATGACCATGCCGCTGGCCGACGATTCCGGCCGGGTCGGGGGGCTGGTGCTGCTGGTCGACGCCCTGGCCGTGGCCGGGCGCTACGCCCACAATGTGCGCTCGGGCCAGACAGGCTATGCCTGGGTGCTCGACGACGCCGGCGTGTTTCTCGACCACCACGAAACCGACTTCATCGGCAAGGAATCCCTGGAAGTCCGCCGTCAGCGCGACGCCAGCATCGACTGGTCGCGCCTGACCTGGTTGATCAACAACCGGATCATGACCGGGCAGCGGGGCATGGACTGGTATGTTTCCGGCTGGCACCGGGGCAGCATCGGGACGGTCAAAAAGTTCGTGGCCTTTTGTCCGGTTTCCCTGGCCGGCAGCGAGGACCCGGGCAATCGCTGGGCTGTGGCTCTGGCTGCGCCGCAAGACGAGGTGCAGGGGCTGATCGGCCGGCTGCTCGTACGCGAATGGGCCATTGTGGGGCTTTTTGAGCTGGTGGTTTTTGCCATGTTCGTGGCCACCATCCACTTTGCCCTGCGCTGGTCGCGCCGGCTGAAGGAAGAACGCGACAAGACCGGCCGGGAGCTGCTCGGCGCCCAGGAAAAGCTCATCCGCTCGGCCCGGTTCGCGGCCATTGGCGAGGCGGCGGCCCGGTTGTCCCATGAGATCAAAAATCCGCTCATGCTCATGGGCGGCTTTGCCAGTCAGGTCCGGCGGCATCTGCCCGAGGACAGCGCGGAAGCGGAAAAGCTCGGCATCATCGAATCCGAGGCCAAGCGCCTGGAAGGGCTTTTAAATGAAGTGCGCGATTTCACCCGGCCGGCCCCGCCGCAGATCGAACCGCATGATCTGGGGGCAATGCTGGCCGAGTCTCTGGCGCTGATGGCCGGGTCCATGGAGTCCCGGGGGATCACGGTGGTCACGGACATTTCCCCGGAGCTTTCGGCCGTGCCCTTTGATGCGGCGCGCATCAAACAGGTGATGCTCAATCTGCTTAAAAACGCGGGCGAGGCCATGGAAGGCGGCGGCACCCTGACCATGACCGCAGCCCCGGTGGGGGACATGGTGCGCATCTCGGTGACCGACACCGGCGGCGGCATCCCGGAGGCCGTGCGCGCCCGGGTGTTTGATCCGTTTTGCACCACCAAGGAATCCGGCACGGGCCTCGGCCTGACCGTGTGCCAGCGCATCGTCGAGGACCACCACGGCGACATCCGCTTTACCACCTCCGAGGCGGGCACGACATTTACCGTGGAGTTGCCGCTGCGGTAATACAGTGTTTTCGCTGCCCCAGGTGGGATTCCAAAGGGGTCGCCCCTTTGGCCGCCCAAGCAACGGTGTTTCCGGCAGACGCAAGGGCCGGCTGTTCGGTCCGCAGCCGACCGTATTGCCGGCCAACGCCAGGAACCCCTTGAAAGCTTCTCCCTTAACAGGGGTCCGGGGGGATGATCCCCCCGGCCGCCGGCGGCATCTTCTGCCTTTTTTCTCCCGCCCCCGGGGCTGTGTCGCCCGCTGTGCCGCCCGGCTGCTCCCGACGCCCGGTCCCCAGAAAATTCCTGGCCCAGCCGGCCGTACGCCCTTTGGATGAAATTGAAGTTTGCGACAGCATGTGTGCCTCCTGGCTTGTTGTGCGCTCCAGGCGGCGGCTGTTCTGCTGGCGGCCGGCATCCTGTGCTGTTCCGCTTCTAGCGATATTGAAAATCATTGTCAATAAATCTGGTGCAGTTTTTGCTGCCACTCCATTGCTTGTCAAGAAGATGACCCTGGGGATAGGGTGGAAACAGTGTTGCGCCGGGCGCGGCCGGGAGTTGCCGGGGTGCGTGGGCAATCGGAAAGGGGAGAGGCATGGACGATTCCCGTCTGGCCACATTGGCGCAGCAGGCCGCCGCAGCCCGGCGTTCGCCGGGGCAGGTGGTTTTTTTCGGCCGCCAGATGACCCAGTTCAACGACAACGGCAAATACGCCTTTCTCCACTGCGCCCGGTCCTGCCCGGCGCTGTCGTGCGCCTTTGTGACCGAGAGCCGGGATGTGGCCGCCCTGCTGACCGGGGCGGGTCTTGCCGCCTATGTCCTGGGCGATCCCCGGGCCGATGCCTTCATGCTGGGGGCCGGGGTGGTGGTGTGCGACGATTTCCACTGGCGCATGGACGAAGTCCTGGCGACGTTGCTGCATCCGGCCAAGGTGGTGCAATTGTGGCACGGCATACCGCTCAAGGCCATTGGCTTCCCGGAACTGGCCTCTCGCGTCAACATGACGCCGGAAAAGGCCGCCTTTTTGACGACGATGTATTCCGGCTACGACACGGTGGCCTCGACCTCGCCGTATTTTACCGAACACGCCTTTGCCCCGGCCTTTCTGGCGACTTGTTTTGAAGAGATGGGCTATCCCCGAAACGATGTGCTGACCCGCGCCCCGCGCCGCGACGACATGCTTGGCGTGGACGCGGTCCTGTACGGCCGGTTGGTGAAGCACAAAAAGGCCGGCGGCAAGGTGCTGGTGGTCATGCCGACCTTCCGGGACGGCGGCGGCGGCCCCATTGAAGAGGGGATGCTGGACTTGGCCCGGTTGGCCGCCTTTGGCGAGCGCCACAACGTCATGACCGTGCTCAAGCTCCATCCCTACGTGGGCCTGCGTTTTACCGGCGCGCTGCCGCCGACCCTGGCCGTGGCCGATGCCGTCAGCGACGCCTATCCGCTCCTGCGCCTGTCCGATGCGCTGTTGACCGATTATTCCTCGGTCTATTTCGATTATCTGCTGACCGACCGGCCCATCATTTTTTATCCCTACGATTTCGACCGCTATGTCAGCCGCGACCGGGAGCTCCTGTTCGACTACGCAACCATGACGCCCGGCCCGCGCCCAACCGACCCGGAGGCGCTCTTTGCCGCCCTGGAGGCCGTGCTGGCCCGCGGCGAGGACGAGCACGCCCCGGCCCGGCAGGCCCTGGCCAAACTGTCTTTTCGCCATGTGGACGGCCATGCCGCCGTGCGTCTTGGCGAGTACATCCAACGCCGTTTTACCGACACCGGAGGGACACCGCCATGCAAGCCGTAATCCTCGCCGCCGGCATCGGCAGCCGCCTGGGCTGCCCGTTTCCCAAAAGCTTGTCCGAACTGCCCAATGGCGAGCGCATCCTGGGCCGCCAGATCCGGCTTCTCAAAGAAGCCGGCATCCGCACCATCCATGTGGTGGTGGGGTTTAAGATGACCCTGCTCATGGAGTCCTTCCCGGACGTGTTTTATTGCTATAACTCGGCCTATTATCTGACCAATACGTCCAAGAGCCTGCTTTGCGCCCTGCGGCTTCTCGATGACGACGTGATCTGGCTCAACGGCGACGTGGTGTTCGATGCGGCCGTGCTGGCCGACACTCTGGCCGGTCCGGCGGGAAATCTGGTCTGCGTGGACAAGAAGCGGTGCGGGGTGGAGGAAGTCAAATACACCCTGGACGATGCCGGGCGCATCCGTGATCTGTCCAAGATCGTGGCTGATCCGCAGGGCGAGGCCATCGGCATCAACGTGATCCGCCGGGGGAGCCTGCCCCGGTTTGTGGAGATGCTTACGCGCTGCGACGACCAGGATTATTTCGAGATGGGCCTTGAGCTGTTGATCCGCGACGGCGTAACGGTCCTGCCGCTGGATATTTCGGCCCATCGCTGCATCGAGGTGGATTTTGCCGAGGACTGGGAAGCGGCCAAGAAGCTGTTTCCGGCCTGACGGGCGGGGATTGGATCAAAGGAAACGGGCCGGTCTGGATGGATCGGCCCGTTTTGTTGTTGAGGGGAGGGTTAGTCGGTTTTCTTTAGTGCTTTCGTGAGTTCCATGCTGGATTTTGCTGTCTCGCGTATAGTGATCATCATTTCCTTGAACATGTTACCCCATGGGGCCTGTGCCTCAGGATTTAAATGAAAGAAAGCATTTTCCTGAGATGTATTCCAGTTAAATGCTTTGTCTAATTCGTCAATTGAAAGTTTTCCGCCGTTGAGATGGACAAATAGGCGGCCTTGACGCAAGGCATGTCTTCTGTCCTTCATTCGTTCCGCTTGATCTAGTAGTGATTTTCCAAGTCTGCAAGCGTACACAGCGATAGTTATAATTAAACCATAAAAAGTAAAATTTTTGACAAAAGATATGACAATGTATTCACCTGTAAATGTTTGATTTGACGGAATCGGTAATTTTGACAATGGCCCGTATGCATTCGTATATGCAATATATGTTGCAGTAGTGACGGCGATAAGACCCAGTGTATAGAGTAAAAATCCCTGCCTGTTGTGTGTTTTTGCTTTCCTATTAAGGTATGCAAGTGCTTTTTCTACAAATAAATCAGTTGTCGCAAGGTTGTAGGCTCTTGTTGATGGGTTGAGCTGCTGCTCTGCTGCCTTAATCTCCTTAGAACATGTTGTTTTGAACGGAGCATCGCCTGGATGCTCGATGGGTGAATTGCCGCTTTGATCGGTTGGTTTGTCTTCGTGGGGAGGGTGGGGCGGATTTGTGTCGCTGGTTTGAAGCGGATCTTTTGGCGTTTTCGCTGCCATATGCTGTTGTGTGCAGCCTTGTTGTTGAAGATAGGCATTATAATCAGAGTTTGACTGATTATGGGCGTTGTATGTTAAGGCAAGGGATTCTGCTTCGTTGAGAACAGCATTTCTAAGCAGAAGTCGTCTGTATACTTTTTCGGTAATTTCGTCGTGAAATTTGTCAGTCTTGTTAAATGTCTCGGAGTCTCCAGATACAAAGAAGTATATATTTTTTCCATATTTTATGGTGATATACCCGCAAATAGAGATAAGAAAAAAGAGAGAAAATTCAAACCCGAGGGAATCACTCCAAGCGTCTCCAGTAAATATTCTTCGCAGTGCGATAATTGCTGAATAAATTAATAGGCAGATGAATAGTGGTTTGCACGGAGATTCTTTAGTGTTTTCCCCTGTGCTGCCACGCGGGCCGTCTTTCTTTTCAGCTATAACATCTTGTTGTTTTGACTCCTCGGCGTTTCCAGAGGGCTGAAGTGAAGACAGTTTATCAGGGTCATGTGAAGGTACTATAACCTCTCTCTGCGTATTGGCTGCGAAATAACCTTCGAAATTAAAAGACTTCCGTAGTTCATTGGCAATGTTTGCTATGATTTCTTGTGCGCGGTTGGGAATGCCTTCAAAAACGCCGTTTGGCATGGCAGAACTCCTGTCGAGATGGGATGATAAGTATATATATAAAACGTATGATTTTGCAATAGGCAAATATTGTTAACAATTATACGATATCGTCGTAGGCAAACTGCTCGAATCCCGATGGTTACTACAGGTTGAGTTAGCCCAGTGACCCACGCAAAAAGGGCCGACCCTCGCGGGTCGGCCCTTTGCCATTTTGCGGAGCTGTCCGGCCTATTTGCCGCAGCTGCAGCCGCAGGACGGGGCCGCTTTCACCGGCTGGGACAGCGGGTTTTTGAGGTTGCGGTCAAGAGCCGCCAGCACCCCTTCCAGGGTGCAGTGGTTCATGATCTCGCCGTCCATTTCGACGGTGGGACCATTGGCACACTGCTCAAAACAAAACGAGGCGCGCACGTCCACGGCATGGGCCAGCCCCTGCTCCACGATGTGCGTAAGCATCCCGGTCAGGATGTCCTGGGCCCCGCGCAGGTGGCAGCTCGTGCCCAGGCACACCCGCACGCGCACCTTGGTCTGGGCCGGGTCGCCGCTCAGGAGCACCAACGTTTCGTCGCTCACGCGCCGACGGCTCTGGTAGTGGGTATGGAGCAGATCGTGGGCCTTGTGGCCGCCGACATCCCCCAGGAACTTGTCGTAACACTCGGTCACGAACATGTTGTCCTGGGCCTTGTGCAGCGGGAAGGTCTTGTCGCACTGGTAGAGTTCCCTGGTGCGGCGCTTGCGGTCGGCCAGATCCTTGGGCACGGGCTGGCCCGCGCCGCCGATGCAGCCGCCGGGGCAGGCCATGACCTCGATCAGGTCATAGTCACACGTGCCGGCCACGACCTGCTCGGCCACGGCCCGGGCATTGGCCAGCCCATGCACCACGGCCAGACGCAGGGTCTTGCCGCCGACTTCGAGCACGGCCTCGCGCAGGCCGGATTCGCCGCGCACTTCGTGGAAATCAACCGAGGCCAGGGTCTTGCCGGTGATCTTTTCGGCGGCAAAGCGCAAAACGGCCTCGGTCACGCCGCCGGACGCGCCGAAGATGACGCCGGCCCCGGTGCCAAAGCCAAAGGGCATGTCCAGGGACTCGGGCGGCAGATCGTTAAAGCGCAGCCCGGAGCCGTCGATCATGCGGGCCAGCTCCTGGGTGGTCAGGACAAAGTCCACGTCCGGAGAGCCGTCTTTGGCAAATTCCGGCCGGCGGGCTTCGAACTTTTTGGCCGTGCACGGCATGATGGAGACGATGACCAGATCCTTGCGGGCGATGCCCAGCTTGGCCGGCAGCATCTCCTTGACCAGGGAACCGAACATCTGCTGGGGCGAGCGGCAGGAGGACAGGTTGGGCAGCAGGTTGGGGAAGGACTGCTCGGCAAACTGGACCCAGCCGGGGCAGCAGGAGGTGAACTGGGGCAGCTTTTCGCCGGCTGCGGCCCGGGTCAGGAATTCCTGGCCCTCTTCGATGACCGTCAGGTCGGCGGCAAAGGTGGTGTCGTAGACGGACTCAAAGCCCAGGCGCTTGAGCGCCGCCACCATGCGGCCCATGACCGGGTCGCCGGCCGGGGTGGCAAAGCACTCGCCAAGCCCGACGCGCACGGCCGGGGCCACCTGGGCCACCACCGTCTTGGCCGGGTCGGCCAGGGCGGCCATGACCTCTTCGATCTCCGAACGCGGCACCAGGGCTCCGGTCGGGCAGACGTTGGCGCACTGGCCGCAGCCCACGCACTCGCCGTCGGCCAGATTCTTGCCAAAGGCCGGCAACACGGCGGTCTGGTGGCCGCGGAAGGCAAAGCCGATCGCGCCGATACCCTGGATTTCCGAGCACATGCGCACGCAGTCGCCGCAAAGGACGCATTTGTTGGGGTCGCGCACCAAGGACGGCGAGGAGGTGTCGAGCGGCGCCGGGGTCTGGACGGGCTTGAAGCGCACCGAGGTCACGCCCACGCGCCGGGCAATGTCCATGAGCTTGCAGTCGCTGTTTTTAAAGCAGCTGGGGCAGCTCTGGTCATGGTTGGCCAAGAGCAGTTCCACGGCGATTTTTCGGATCTCGCGCAGTTGCGGGGTATTGACCTTGATGACCAGTCCCGGTTCGGGCGGGGTGGAGCAGGCTCCCTGGACGCCGCGTCCGGCCACTTCGACCAGACACAGGCGGCAGGCCCCGTAGACCGACAGTTCGGAGTGGTAGCAGAAGGTCGGCAGGTCGATGCCGGCCTTGCGGATGATTTCAAGCAGGTTGCGCTCGCCCTCGATGGCGACTTGGCGGCCTTCGATGGTGACGAATTGCTGGGTCGTGGTCATGGCTAGATTCCCTCCACCGCGCCGAACTTGCAGGCCGTGGCGCATGCGCCGCATTTGATGCACACGGCTTCGTCGATGACATGGGGCTGTTTTTTCTCGCCGCTGATGGCTCCGGCCGGGCAGGCCTTGACGCACAGGCGGCAGCCCTTGCAGCGCGCAGCATTGATGGTCGGCATGGCCAGGGCCTTGCAGCGACCGGCGCTACAGCGTTTGTCAAAGACGTGTTCTTCGTAGTCTTTGCGGAAATGCTTGAGCGTCGAGAGCACCGGGTTGGGCGCGGTCTTGCCCAGGCCGCACAAGGAGCCGACCTGGACGGCATGGCCCAGGGTTTCGAGCAAGGAGAGCGTCTCGGCCGTGCCGCGCCCTTCGATGACGTCGTCAAGGAGGGCCAAAAGCTGCTTGGTGCCCTCGCGGCACAGCACGCATTTGCCGCAGCTCTCGCGCTGGGTGAATTCCATGAAGAACCGGGCCACGCTCACCATGCAGGTCTTCTGGTTCATGACCACCAGACCGCCCGAACCGACCATGGCCCCGACCGAGCGCAGGGAGTCGAAATCGAGCGGCAGGTCGAGCAGGTCCGGGGTCAGGCAGCCGCCGGACGGGCCGCCGATCTGCACGGCCTTGAAGCCCTTTTCGTCAATAAAGCCCCGGTCGTCGGTGACGCCGCCGCCGATGTTGAGGACCACTTCGCGAAGCGTCGCGCCAAAGGGCACTTCAATAAGGCCGGTGTTGGACACATGGCCGGTTAAGGCAAAGGTCTTGGTGCCGGGCGAGGTCTCGGTGCCGAGCGACCGGTAGCTGGCGGCGCCCTCGCTTATGATGCGGGGAATCTGGGCCAGGGTCTCGACGTTGTTTATTATGGTGGGTTTGCGCCACAGGCCCTGCTGGGCCGGGAAGGGGGGCTTGGGGGCGGGCATGCCGCGCAGGCCTTCGATGGAGGCGATAAGGGCGGTTTCCTCGCCGCAGACAAACGCGCCGGCCCCTTCCATGACTTCCAGGCGAAAGGACTGGCCCGAACCGAACAGATTGTCGCCGAGGTAGCCGGCGGCTTCGGCGTCGGCCACGGCCTTGCGCATGCGCTTGACCGCCAGGGGATATTCGGCCCGCACGTAGATGTAGCCTTCGTCGGCCCCGATGCCCCGGGCGGCGATCATCATGCCTTCGATGACGCAGTGGGGATTGCCTTCCATGAGGCTTCTGTCCATGAACGCGCCGGGATCGCCCTCGTCGCCGTTGCAGATGACGTATTTTTTCGGGCTGGTCTGGACCCGGGCGGCTTCCCATTTGCGGCCGGTGGGAAAGCCGCCGCCGCCCCGGCCGCGAAGGCCCGACTGGCTGATGACGTCGCACACGCCCTGGCCGTCCATCTCGGAAAAAGCTTTGCCGGCAGCCGCATAGCCGCCATGGGCCACGTATTCCCGGATGTCGTCGGGGTCGATGAAGCCGCATTCTTTGAGGACCGAACGGGTCTGGCGCTGGTAAAACGGGATCTGGTCGGGGCCCAGGCATTTTTCCCGGGTGCGCGGCTCAATGTAGAGCAGGCGCTCGACCGGCTGGCCTTGGACCAGGGTCTTTTCGACGATGTCCGGGACGTCGTCGGCCGTGACTTTGGTATAGAGGATGTTCTCGGGCAGGATGGTGACCAGCGGTCCCATCTGGCAAAAGCCCTGGCAGCCGGAGTGGGAGACGCGCACGCCGTCGCCGTGGCCCTCGGGCCGAAATTCAAGCACCACATCCAGGCCGGCGGCGGCCATCTGGACTTCCAGGGCGGCCAGGACCTTTTTGGAGCCGTTGGCCACGCAGCCGGTGCCGGCGCAGACAATGACGCGGCGACCACCGCTGGCCGCGGTTGCGGGCACGCCCGCCGTCTGGGTTTCGAGTATGGGGCCTTCCATTATTGCAGCTCCTTGGCGCGAATTTCGTCGATGAGGGCCACGGCGCGCTGCGGGGTCATCTGGCCGTAGACGTCTTCGTTGATGACCAGGACCGGGGCCAGGCCGCAGGCCCCGAGGCAGGCGACCGTTTCCACGGTAAAGAGCATGTCCGGGGTGGTGGCTTTGGCCTCGGTCACGTCAAGGCGCTCGCGCAGGGCTTCGAGGATGGGGATGGACTGTTTGACGTGGCAGGCGGTGCCGTCGCACAGGCGCACGACGTACTTGCCCTTGGGCTCCAGGGCGAAGTGGGCGTAAAACGTGGCCACGCCAAAGACATTGGCTTCGGGGATGCGCAGCGAGGTGGCGACGTAGGACAGGACTTCCTGGGGCAGGTAGCGGTATTCTTCCTGCAGTGCCTGCAGGATGGGGACGAGTCGGGCGGGGTGGCGGTCGTAGTGGTCGAGAATTCCGCACAGCTTCTCGAACTTGGCGGTTTCCGCCAACGCGGCGGCCTGGCTGGGCTCCATGGCTGGTCTCCTTTTGGGGCAGGAAGCGTTCTTCGGAGTTCGCGTTCGGGTTTTGGTCACAACACCCAGGCGACCAGGGGGGACCGCGCCAAACCCGAGAGGCGCGGCGATCCCGCCAGGGCCGGCCGCGCCGGCCGTCAGCCGGGGGGGGGTGGCGAGGGCGGCGGCGGCCGAAGGGGCCAAGTTTTTTGCGGCGTGGCCTGCCGATCCGGGGAGCCGGACGTTGGGGCGGGGGCCGAAAAAACGAGGCAAAACGCCGCAGCAAGATGCATGCTACTTTTTGAACAATCTCCAGGGTAATTTTCTAACTATTTGAAATGAAGTGAATAAAAGTTGATTTCGGGAGGGATGGCGGCATTGCGCGCCGGGCGGGAAGGCCTCCAGGCGCCGATTTCGTTGCATATTTGCATCAAAATAGCCGTTTCCAGAGTTTGTAAGTCAGAAATAGCCGTCTGGGGTTGATTTTCCCGTGTTGCAAAAATGCATGCATGTTGCAAATTGGCACACGGCGCTTGCAGCCGGCCTCGGCCAAACTCTTTTTCCGGCTGTATCCACTCTCCCGTGGACAGCCGGCAGGCCACTGTGTTTTTATCAAGCGTTGTCTTGTACCCTTTTTGTCCAGCCGGACGCCGCTGCGCCCGGCCGTTGATCAAAGGCCCCAGCCATGGCCACCGAGTCTGCCCTCCCCCGGCCGGCACCCGCCCTTCGGCCGCCGCGTTCCATCCGATTCCGGCTGGCCGGTCTCGTTTTGGCCTGTGTGCTGCCGGTGTGGATCTGCGCCGGCTACCTCGTCCATTATGCCTATGGCACCAAAAAGAGCCTGCTTCAGGGGCATATGGCTGAAACCGCCAGAAACCTGGCCCAGGCCGCCGACCGCGAACTGACCATTGTCCAGGCCGCCGCCGAGGGATTGACCACCTCGCCGGCCCTGCAGACAGGCGACTTCGCGGCCTTTCGCCGGCAGGTCAACACCCTGCTGGCCGGTTACCCCGACTCCGACATCCTCCTGGCCGACGCCACCGGGCAGCAGGTCTTTAATTCCTACCTGCCCGACGGCGCTCCGCTGCCCCGGCGCGCCGCCAGCAAAACCGTGCAGCAGGTTTTTGAAACCGCCAAGCCGGTGATCAGCAACGTCTTTCGCGGCGC
Source organism: Desulfovibrio sp. TomC (assembly GCF_000801335.2). Lineage (NCBI taxonomy): Bacteria > Pseudomonadati > Thermodesulfobacteriota > Desulfovibrionia > Desulfovibrionales > Desulfovibrionaceae > Desulfovibrio > Desulfovibrio sp. TomC. The sequence continues at coordinate 27,803 of NZ_JSEH01000019.1, read as the reverse complement.
TGTCACCGGCCGCGATCTGGTCAGCCTGGATATGCCCGTGCTCCAGGACGGCGCGGTGCGTTACGATCTGGGCATGACCGTCCCTGCCGCCCGTTTTGAAGCGATGCTCATTGACGAACGCCTGTCCCGGGGGTGGATCGCCGTCATCCTCGACGCCAGGGGGGCTGTGGTGGCCCGTTCCAGCGACAACGGGCACTGGGTGGGCAAATCCGCCACCGACCTGGTGCCGGGGTTTGAGCAGGGCCAATTCCCGGACGACTCCTTCGAGACCCGCAATCTCGACGGTATTCCGGTCCTGGCCACCTTTGCCCGGGCGCAAGCCTCGAACTGGAGCGTTGTGGTCAGTGTGCCCCAGGCCATCCTCCTGGCTGACGTGCGCCAATGGCTGTGGTGGACCGGGGGGGCGACCTTGCTTTTGTCGCTTGGCGGCATCCTCCTGGCCTTGGCCCTGGCCCGGCGCATCGCCGCTTCCATCGAATCCCTGATCCGCCCGGCCGAAGCGCTGGGCCTGGGGCTGCCTGTGCCCCAGAGCCGCGTCGATCTGGCCGAGACTGCGGCCGTGGCCAGCGCCCTGGCCCAGGCCGCCGATCTCCTGGCCACCCGGGCCGCCGAACGCCAGACTGCTGACGCAGCCAAGCGGCAGGCCGAAATCCGGCTGGCCGAACGCGAGCATATCTTTCGTATTGTGGCGGACAACTCGCACAACTGGGAGTTCTGGGAGGGAGCGGACGGTCAGTGCCATTGGGTGTCGCCGGCCTGCCAGCGCATCAGCGGTTACCCGCCCGAGGCCTTCCTCGGCCCGGAGGGCCTTGCGCTTCGCGAGGTCATCCACCCGGAGGACCGCCAGCGTTGGGACGAACATCTGGACCACGTCGGCGTTGACAAAGACGTGCATGAGGAGTTGCATTTTCGCATCGTCACCCGCCAGGGCGACATCCTGAACATCGGCCATGTCTGTAGCCGCATCGTCGGCCTTGGCGGCGAGGATCTGGGCCGGCGCGGCTCAAACCGCGACATCACCGAACAATACCGCCACGAGCAGGAACTGCGCCGGGCCAAGGAAATGGCCGACGCCGGCAACCGGGCCAAGTCGGAATTTCTGGCCAACATGAGCCACGAAATCCGCACGCCCGTAAACGGCGTCCTGGGCATGCTTGAGCTCCTGGAGACCACCGCTCTCGACAGCGAGCAGCAGGAATATGTCGCCATGGCCGCCGGAGCCACGATCCGCCTCAATCGGCTCCTCAGCGATGTCCTCGACCTCAGCAAAGTCGAATCCGGCACTCTGGTCCTTCACGAAACCGACTTCACCTTCGCCGATCTCAAGCAGGCAGTCCTGGACATCTTCGGCCCCATGGCCCGCAGGAAGGGGTTGGCTTTGACCATCGAGCTTGGTTGCGGCCTGCCTGAGACGGTCCACGGCGACGAGGCCAGACTACGCCAGATTCTGCTCAACCTCGTTGGCAACGCCGTCAAATACACGGAAGCCGGCTCCGTCCAGCTCACCATCGCCCCGGCCGTTTTCGAAGGTCCGGCCGGGGGAGACACCCCGCGCAGCTACCTCTTCACTGTGGCCGATACCGGCTGCGGCATCCCCGCCGACAAACTCGATGCTGTGTTCGTCCCTTTTGTCCAGACCTCCGGCTCCTACACCCGCCAGGGCGGCGGCGTGGGCCTGGGACTGGCCATCGTCAAGCGTCTGGTCGATCTCATGCACGGCCAAATTGAGGTTCGGAGCTGGGAGGGCAGCGGCACCACCATGCGCGTCGCCCTGCCGCTCGTCCCGCGCAGCCCCGCCCCGAAGCCGGTCACCGGCAAACAGGGTCGCCCCACCGTTCCGGCCGGACTCACCGCCCTGGTGGTCGAAGACGACACCATGAACCGTGTTGCCGCCAGTCGGATGCTCCAGAAGGTCGGCTACAGCGTGCTTGAGGCCGGCAACGGCGAGCAGGCCCTGGAGATCCTGGCCTGCCATGCCGTGGACGTCGTGCTCATGGACATCCAGATGCCGGTCATGGACGGCATCGAAGCCACCCGGCGCATCCGCACCGACGAGACCGGCCGCTACGACACGACCGTTCCCATCATTGCCATGACCGCCTATGCCATGACCGGCGACCGGGAAAAATTCCTCGACGCCGGCATGGACGACTACTTGTCCAAGCCCGTGGATGTCCCGGAAATGCTCAGTTCCATGCGGCGGGTGGTGGAAAACCGCGCCCAGGTCGCGGCCTGTCCACCTGGGGCCGTCCCCTCCTTGGAAAAAAAGGCTTGACGCCGCCGCCCGGCAGCGTTCCAAGCGTCCTGCGCCGCATGCGTGCGGCGTAAATTTTCCGCAAAGGTCCGACCCGTGCACCACGATCCTTCCTGCCCCATTGGCATTTTCGATTCCGGCCTCGGCGGCCTGACCGTCGCCCGCGCCGTCATGGATCTGCTCCCGGACGAACCCATCGTCTACTTTGGCGATACCGCCCGCGTCCCCTACGGCGTCAAGTCGCCCGACACCGTGGCCCGCTACGCCGCCCAGATCACCCGGTTTCTTTTGGCCAAAAACGTCAAGCTGCTCATCGTTGCCTGCAACACCATGGCGGCCGTGGCCCTGCCGGCCATAACCGGCCTGTCTCCGGTGCCGGTGCTCGAAGTCATTGACGCCGGGGCCGAAAGCGCCCTGGCCGCCACCCGCACCAGGCGCATCGGCATCATCGCCACGCCCTCCACCATTGCCAGCCATGCCTACGAAAGCGCCCTGGCCCGCCTGGGCGGCCCGGACGTCCATACCGTGGCCAAGGCCTGCCCCCTGTTCGTCCCCCTGGTCGAAGAGGGCTGGCTCGACCACCCGGCCACCCGGCTGGTGGCCGCCGAATATCTGGCCCCGCTGGCTGCCCACAACCTCGATACCCTCATCCTCGGCTGCACCCATTATCCGCTCCTGGCCCCGCTGCTGGCCGAGGTCGTCGGTCCCGGCATCCGGCTCCAGGACTCGGCCACGGCCGTGGCCCGCCGCGCCGCCGCCATCCTCGATGCCAAGGGCCTGCGCAACACCGCAGTCCCCCCGGCCCACAGCTTCCACGTCACCGACCTGCCGCACCGGTTTATTGCCGTTGGCGAGCGGTTCTTAGGCCGGCCCATGACCGACGTGCGGCTGGAAACGCTGATTTAGGCGACATCCGGGACGGCGAGCGGGGGGGGGCCGCCGGGGTGCGGCGCATGTCCCGGTCCACGGCAGTCTTTTCTGGCAAAACGTCCGCCCGTCGACGTGGCAACGCCCCCGGTCAAAGCAAACAAACCCCAGGCGGGATTCCAAAGGGCTCAGCCCTTTGGCCGCCGGAGGCCTGCTCCCTCTTCTCCGCCCCAAGTTACTCCTGGCGGGTGAAGAGCAGGGCGGCTTTGTGGGTGCGTTCGGCGGGACCTTTGGCAAAGCGGCCATTGGTGAGGAAGCGCATGGACCAGTCGGGTCCCAGGGCGTGGGCCAGGGCGTGGGCCAGGTGGAAGGCGTTGTCGTAGACGAAACCGGGGTAGTGTTGGCGCAGCGTCTGCGGGTCAACCGGAAGATCGTCGAGGCGGTAGACGGGACGCAGGGTGAAAAACAGCTCACGGCGTCCCCAGCATTTGGCGGCATTGGCCACGAGCCCGACCCGGCCCTTGCAGACGATCTGGCGGCCGATGAAGTCGATGAGCAGGGCCATGTCGCAGGGGGTCTCAGGCGGCTGACGCAGGAAATCGCTGGCCAGGAAGGCGACGTTGGCGGCCTGGTGGAGGGCGGCAAGTCGGTTGGCGGCGTGGATGATCTCGGGGTCGATGTCCAGGCCAAGGACCCGGGCGGCGCCAAGGCGGCAGGCCATGAAGGTGAAGTAGCCAAGGTTGCAGCCGAGGTCGGCCACGGATTTTCCGGCCACGTCGAGGTCGCCTATATACTGTTCGAGGTCGGCAGTGTCCGAACCGTCCCCCGGGGCCAGCAGGCTGCCGTCCGGGGCGGGAACGGGACGCCAGATGCGCGCGGGACCGAGGGCGTCAAGGAGGCGGCGAAGTGTAGCCGTTTCAGGATGGGGCGATTGGCTTGGCATGGCTGAGCCTACCGGGAAAGCGATCGTCTGCCAAGGGTGTCCCAGGGTGTTGTCAAAGCCGGAGTCCTTGGGTAAGACCGATCACCCGTGACACAGGTCTGGGACGGCGTGCCGTTCGTGGCCGTCCTTGCTGGCGCGCGGGTGTCATTCGAGCCAGTCAACCCCTACCCCCCACAAGCACCTATGGTATTTAGCTCCGCATCGTTTCTTTTTTATTTTTTGCCTGTCGTGTTGGCGGCCTACTTTCTTTGTGTCCGGTTTGTGCATTTGCGCAACTGGATACTCCTGGCGGCCAGCCTTTTTTTCTATACCTGGGGCGAAGGCGAATATATTGTCGTCATGCTCCTGTCCATTCTTGCCAATTATCTGTTCGGCATTTGGGTGTATAAATCCCACGAACGAAATAATGCCAAATTTCAGATGGGAATAGCCATTGCATTCAATCTGTTGTTGCTCGTCATCTTCAAATATACGAATTTCCTAGTTGCCAACCTCAATCTCCTGCTGGGTTCGGCCGGGTTGCCGACCATCACTATCGGCCAGGTGCATTTGCCCATAGGCATTTCGTTTTTTACCTTCCACTGCATCTCCTACCTGATGGATATCTATCGTCGGCAGACGCCGCCCCAGATGTCGCTGCCCTGCACGGCCCTTTATATTTCGCTTTTCCCCCAGCTCGTGGCCGGCCCCATCATCCGGTACAAGGACATCGCGGCCCAGCTCACCCATCGAGTCGTGGACATGGAGCGGTTTTCCAAGGGCATCAACCGATTCATCATCGGCCTTGGCAAGAAAGTGCTGATCGCCAACGTGGTGGGCCTGCCGGCAGACAAGATTTTCGCCATCCCGTCCGAGCATTTGACCACCCCTGTGGCCTGGCTCGGTATTGTCTGCTATACCTTGCAGATTTATTTCGATTTTTCGGGCTATTCCGACATGGCCATCGGCCTTGGCCACATGTTCGGGTTCAAGTTCATGGAAAACTTCAATTACCCGTATGTTTCGCGTTCCATCCAGGAGTTCTGGCGGCGCTGGCATATTTCGCTGTCCACCTGGTTTCGCGACTACCTGTATATCCCGCTTGGCGGCAACCGGGACGGCGAAGCCCGGATGTATCGCAATCTGGTGATCATCTTTTTTCTGTGCGGCCTCTGGCACGGGGCCAGTTGGAACTTCGTCATCTGGGGCCTTTTCCACGGGTTTTTCTCCGTCCTTGAGCGCTTCCCCCTGGGCAAGCGCCTGACCAAGGGGTCGCCCATCGTGGCCCATGTCTACACCATGCTGGTGGTGATGGTGGCCTGGGTGTTTTTCCGGGCCGAAACGCTGCCCCAGGCCCTGGCCTTCATCAAGGCCCTGAGCGGTTTTGCCCATGGGTCCGGCGTGGTGTGGCATATGGGGCTGTTCCTCAACCCCAAGGTGGTCATCGTGCTCTGTCTGGCCCTGGTTGGCGTGACGCCGATTGCGCCGTGGCTGTCGCAGTGGCGGGAGCGGGTCCTGCTGCCGCGCCAGATCGGACCGGTCGCCGTGGATGACGGCGTGGAAGTGCTGGTGAGTCTGGTGTTCATGCCGGCGGTGTTTGTACTTTGCGCCATGTCCCTGGCCAGCGGGACGCACAACCCGTTTATTTATTTCCAGTTCTAGGCAGGGCAGGATAATGGCCCCAACCTTTCGCCGCAAAGCCATCCATATGGCGGCTGTGGTCGTGTTTCTTCTGTGCATATGCCTGCCGAGCACGGAAAACATCTTTCACTTCGCGCCGCCGGTCGATCTTATGGAGAATGATCCGGCGCCCTTGCCGGATTTTTCCTGGTCCCAGGCCTTTCGCACGTTCAACGTGCTCCAACGCGGATTTCTGGAAAAGACCTATGGCCTGCGCAAGCAGCTGGTGCGCTGGCAAAATATCCTCGACCTGTTCGTCTTACAATCCACCTCGCAGTACCAGTCCGTCATCAAGGGCAAGGACAACTGGTTGTTCCTGGCCCAGGAGAACGCCGAACTCAACGTGGTGGAGGACTACCGGTCCACCCGCCTGTTCTCGGCCCAGGACCTGGCCTGGTGGGTGGAGGTCTACCGGAAGCGGCAGGCCGACCTCAGCGCTCGGGGCATCCATTATCTGATCGTGGTGGCGCCCAACAAGCACACGGTCTATTCGGAGTTTCTGCCGTCGCAGTACAACCGGGTCAGCCCCATCAGCCGCACCGATCAACTGGTGACCGCGCTGCAGGCGGCCGGGGTGAACATCCTCGATTTGCGCGAGACCATGCTCAAGGTCAAGAAAGGGGCTTTGGCCTATTATCGCACCGACACCCATTGGACGACGTTCGGGGCCTTTGCCGGTTATATTGAGATCATGAAGTACCTGACCAGGTGGTATCCGGAATTCGAGCCGACCATTCGGGGCGATTACGACATTCACGTCACCCCGGGGCTGACCGGCGGCCTGTCGAGCATGTTGGCCTTAAACGACCTGTTCCCCGAGGAGCAGGTGACCTTTGTGCCGCAGACGCCGCGCCTGGCCAAAGAGGTGGACAACGTCGTGGCCCCGAAGTCGCTGTTTCAGCCCACCGTGGTCACGGAGACCGGCGACGCCAGCCAGCCCTCAGTGGTCGTCTTCCGCGATTCCTTTGCCCACGAACTGATTCCCTTTCTCTCGGAAAATTTCAGCCGGGCCGTGTATTTGTGGCCTTACCCGTCCACGCCGCGCGAAATGCGCGTCTTTGACTGGGGAGCCATTGATTCCGTCAAGCCCGGTCTGGTTATCGATGAATTCGTGGAGCGCTATTTCACCGAATTCCCGCCCTCGCGGCATCCGGCCAAGCCTTCTGCCAAACCCTGATTCCCCCCCGTCTTATTCCCTCAAGAGCAGCAGGGCTGCCGAACCCGTCGCCACGGCGGGCACGGAGGCCCTGGACGCAAAGCCGCCGCCAAGGATCGGTCCGTTCGTGCTCTCCACCCCCGCGCTGCTGACCGAACGCACGAGCCAGGAATAGGCGCCCGGGCTAGCCAGCGTGCGCGTCAGGGTCTGCCCGGCCACAGGCGTGGCCGTCGCCTTGACCCAGGCCTCGCCGTCCCTGGATTCATAGATGTTGACGCCGACGATGCCGGCAGTCTGGGCCGGGTCCCAGCGAAGCGCCCAGGTCTTTCCCGCGGCGTCGGCGGCATAGGCCGTAAGGCCGGTCGGGGCCGGCGGCGGGGTCGTGGCGGCGATGGCGGCGGTTGTTTCCACCGGAGTTCCCGCAGCCAGATCGAGGCCCAGGGGGGTGACGGTATAGGTGTAGGGCGTTCCCCGGACGGCGGTCGTATCGACGAAGGGCGGACTGCGAAAGATCTGCGGGTCCAGGCCGGGCCGGGCGAGGCGGAAGGCGATGGCCCCGGCCGGCGGCGTGAAGGCCAGGCTTACGCGGTCAAAGGCTGTGGCGGCGGCCAGATCGGTCACAGGCTCCGGGGGGGCGGCAGACGGGCCGGCCAGAGACCCCTGAACCGGTGTGGACAGGGCGCTTTCCACCCCGGCAACCACGGCGGTCACGCCGTAGTAGGCCCCGGCGGCCAGCCCCGGTTCGGTGGCGGTGTACAGGGCATAGGCCGTGCCCGAGACCGGGCTTGCCGTGAGCCGGGTGGCGACGGCGGCCGCGGCGTCGCCCTTGTAGATATGGTAGCCTTCCAGGCCGCGCTCCTGGCTGGCGGCCCAGGACAGGAGCATGGAGGTGGCCCCGGGGAGGCCGACAACGCGCTGGGGTGCTTGGGGCGCTCCCGAGGCGTAGAGGGTGGCGGCCAGGAACTGTCGGCCGCTTTTGGCCTCGACGATGGCGGCCTCCACGCTGTTGGCCCCGGCATTGAGCCAGGCGGCCCGGGGAACCTGATAGGCGGCCGAGGCCCCGCCAAGGGCGTTGAATCCCTGGACCAGCGTGCCGTTGATGCGGGCGTCAAGGGTCTCGGGAATGTATTTCGTGCCGTAGCCGCTGTAGGTGAAGGTGAACAGCGGGGTGCGGGTGTCGGTGCTGCCTGTCGGCGTCACGCTGAAGGTCCCGATGGGGACGTCCGAGGCGTAGGGAAGGTCGGTCACGGGGCCAAACGACGTCTTGTGACTGATCTGGCTGCGCGGCGGCAGCAGTCGGGTCTGCTGGGCCGCATTCACGACCCGGCGTGTCCCAATGCGGTTTTCGGCGGTCATGGAGCCATCGCTCTTGATGGTCAGCACGGCAGCGGCCGTGGGCCGCACGCTTGGCGTGGCCCCCCGGACGTCGGCGCGCCTGGCCTGGGATTCGGCCGCAACCTCGGCGGCCGAGGGCCGGAGCCGGGCGGACCTGGGGGCATCGTGTGCGCCGGTGGCGTCGTAGACGCTTTCCAGACCGTATCCGATGATTTTGCTGCCGACTTTTTGGATGGGCCAGCTCGTGCCTGGGGCAAAAGCATCGAAAATGGCGTCGCCGAGCTTGTCCCAGATAAATTCCTTGGCGTATTCGCGGGGATTTTCCGTCCGTTCCTGGATGAAATTGGTGAATTTGATGGTCCAGCAGACATTGTGCGTGAGCAGCGCGCCCTGGCCCACCTCAATGATGACCTCCCCGGCCTGGGACTGGTCGTAGCCCGGTTCCAGGGTCACTTCCCGGATCTGGCCGTCGGCGAACTGCACGGCCATCGACGGCAGCCGGACCGTGCCGTAGACCTCCACCGGCTGCATCCTGATCCAGTCGCCCTTGGCGAGGGTTGTTCCGTTGGACAGGGCGGTCCATTCCCCGCTGATCTGATTTTTGATCTCCACCCCCCAGTCTGAAGTGAGCACCGTGGCAAAAGGCACGGACAGGGTCCGGGAGAGTGGCGGCGCGCTGCCGCCCTCGGCCGTGACCTTGCCGGACACCGGGCCGGAATCGAAGGCAGACAGGGGGCAGGTCAGGGAGAAGGGGGCGTACCCGGCATAGACATAGGCCGAGGTGACGACCTGCGCCGGGGAGATTTCCAAAGGGGACGCGGCTTCGAGGCTGTACGTTTCAGCATCGACCGGGAGCTTGGTCGAGGCCTCCAATGTTGCCTGGATGTCGCTGACGCAGAGTCGGCCGTATTCGAGCCAGGCGTGGCGAAACTGCCTGATGTTCAGGCTGAGCACCCCCTGGACGGCGGTGCCGGGGACGGTTTCGCCGCCGGGCGTGCGCAGTTCGAGGGCCACGGTATAGCCCCAGGTCCGGACAAAACCATCCGGGTATGTTGCGTCATACCAGGGTTCGGCCAAGAATTGTCCCTCTTTGACGGTTGCCTGGGCCGTGTATTCGAGGGTTGGGGCGACGGTGTAGTTCCAGACGTCAAAAAAGGGCGTGCCTTGGGAGGAGCCGGTGTAGACGGCTGTGACCGTCAGGCGCTGGTGCCCCTGGGCCTGGAAGGAGACGGTGGGCTGCTCATTTTCGAGTTTGTAGCCAAGGGGGGAGACGAGGCCGGCGTCCCCATCGGCGTCCATTGTGATCACCAGTTGCCAGTCGCTGAGAAACGGTGTGGTGATGGTGGCTCCCCAGGCCGCCGGCGGCAGCGGCAGGGCGAGCAGGAAAAGCGGCCAGAGGGCGCACAGGCGTTTCATAGAACACCTCCGGGGCGGCCTGAGCCGGAATCAGCGTCCACGCGGAAAGACCGTCGGACGCCTCCGGGGTGGCCGTAGGGGCGGCGCAATGAGGATATGATGGTGTAGAGGTTACAATAGGCATCAAAGCAGTGCAAGTGTTGCTTTGGGCGTAGGCAAGGCCATTTTTATTAATTTCTGTAATAGCTGACGATAAAATTGTTTTACAAAAGATGGGTATTGGTAAATTTATGGAACGTAGTTTTAAATATAGAGCCGCTTTGGGCTTGTTCAGCGTTGTTATAGGTATTTTACATCAGGTTTGTGTTTGTATGTGTCCGCAATATGGTCTGTTAATCAGACGTGAACAAAGATGTTAGGACTAGTTGTTTCTAATATGTCAGTTTTTTGAAACAGAATAAGCATCGGGTTTGTTTTTCTCAGTCTTGTCGAGTGGGTGGAATGAGGGCGGCTCTGGCTGCATGTGCAGTAGGCCCGAGCGGCACGGTCCATATCCAAGAGCCTTCGTTGCACCGGTGTTGCGGCAGGATCCGGCGCTGGCCCAGCCTGTCCGGCCGCCCTGGTTCCCCGCCGGCAGGGGCCGGGCAGCCAGGACAGGACCGGACAGGACAGGACCGGACAGGACAGGAACAGCCGCCGGTCTACCGGCTCTCCCCCGGTCCTGACAGCCAGTGCTTGCGGTAGAAATACGCCGCCATGCCGACCACGGTCAGGCCCATGAAGCCCAGTAGGCTGTAAATGCCCCATTCCTCGCTTTTGAGCGGCAGGTTGTCGAAATTCATGCCGAAAAAGCCGACCAGAAAATTGAGCGGCAGAAAGATGGTGGCCACCAGGGTCAGGTACTGGCCCACGGCGTTCATGCGCAGCTCGGCCTTGGTCATGGACAGGCCGACCATTTCCGAAAGCATCTCGCGCAAGGTCTCCACCGCATCGAGCACCTGATAGACGTCCTGCTGGATGTCGTTCCAAAGGACGGCCGTGGCCGGGTCCGAGGCGATGGACTCGTCTTTGACGAAGCGCCCGAGCACTTCCCGCAGCGGCCACAACGACCGGTGCAGGAAGAGCACCTCGCGCTTGAGCCGGTAGATCTCGGTCAGGGCTTCGCCGCCGCCGTCAGAGAGCAGCGTCTGCTCAATGCCCTCGATCTCCTCGGCCAGCTGGCCGAGCGTCAGGATGTAATCGTCCAGGATGGCCGAAATGAGTGCGTGGGTCAGATGCGGCTGGCTGCGCCGGGCCGTTTTATTGCCGCCCTTTTCCAGGCGCAGGGCCACGTCGTCCCAGAGGTTGTGCTCGCGTTCCTGAAAGGTCAGGACAAAGCCGTCCCCGGCCGCCAGTCCCACCTGTTCGGCCAGCACCCGTTTTTCCTCGGCCGAGTAGGCCAGCAGGCGCAGCAGGATGAAGATATGCTCGTCGTAGTCCTCGATGACCGGCCGGTGCCCGGTATCGAGGATGTCTTCCAGGAGCAGGGCGTGCAGGCCAAAGCGTTTGCCCACGGTCTGCACCAGCCCGACGTCGTGGACGCCAACCACCCGGACCCAGGCCACGCAGCCGTCGGGCAGGATCGGCTCATTCTCGGCCAGGGCGTCGTAGCGGCGAATGGTCACGCCGTTGCTGGTCAGGGTATAGACCACCACATAGGGGGCAAAGGCCGGCCGGGCCGGAAAGGGCGAGGTGGCCTCGACCGAGAGTCCTTTGGCCTGGCGCGAACGTTTTTTGAAGCGGTCAAGCATGGCGGTGCGCTCCTTGGGCGTGGCTGTGGCGGCGGCCTGCACCCGGCACAGGGAGCCAAACCGCCAGCACGATCGAGTGGACGGCCCGGGACAGGGCCGGGCCGTCAGGCGCGCGCGGCGGCCACGATGGCGGCCACCACGGCGTCCTCGGTCATGGCCGAGGTGTCGATGATCCGGGCGTCGGGCGCGGCCGCAAGCGGCGCTTCGGCCCGGTTGCGGTCCTGGTCGTCGCGGCGGCTGATGGCGGCCAGGATTGCGGCGTAGTCTGCCGGCCGGCCCAGGGCGGCCAGTTGGGCCACCCGGCGTCTGGCCCGGACTTCGGCCGAAGCGTCGAGGAAGAATTTGCAGGGCGCGTCCGGAAAGACGGCCGTGCCCATGTCCCGGCCCTCGGCCAGGAGGTCGGTGGTGCGGCCCAGGGCCTGCTGGGCCTGTTTAAGCCGGGCGCGCACCACCGGCAGCACGGCCAGTTTCGAGGCCATGGCCCCGACCTCCTCGGTGCGGGCCGAGTCGGGAAGCGGTTTGCCATCCACGAGCAGCCGGGTGTCAGCCCCGCTGCCGTCCAGGGAAAAGACCACGGCGGCCAGGGCGGCGTCGATGTCGGACTCCGCAAGCCGGTGGCCGTCCTGGCCCAGGCGCAGGGCCACGGCCCGGAACATGGCCCCGGTGTCGAGGTAGGCCAGGCCGAGTTCGCCGGCGGCCCGGCGGGAAACAGACGTCTTGCCTGCCCCGGCCGGGCCGTCGATGGTGATGATGCGTCGGGCGTCAGACGGCATGGTCGATGATGTCCTTGAAGGCGGCCAGGAAGGCGGCGTTTTCCTCGTCGTTGCCGATGCTGACCCGCAGCAGATCCGGCAGGCCGTAGCTTTTGAGCGCCCGCACGATGATGCCGCGCGACAGCAGGCCCTCGAAGACGTCGGCGGCCGGATACGGCGGCTTGAACATCAGGAAATTGGCCTGGGACGGGTACACCCGGCAGCCCATGTCGGTCAGTTTGGCAACCAGCAGGGCGCGCCCCTGGCGGACGGTTTCCAGGCTGGCCGTCACGAAGTCCACGTCTTCCAGCGCGGCCAGCCCGGCCGCCTCGGCCAGCAGGTTGACGCTAAAGGGCAGGCGCACCCGCAGCATGTAGTCCGCCAGCCAATCCGGCATGACGCCGTAACCCAGGCGCAGCCCGGCCAGGCCGTAGAGTTTGGAAAAGGTGCGCAGCACCACGACGTTGTCGCACTGGGCAAAGCGGGCCAGCATGGAATAGCGCTCGGCCGGCTCGGCAAATTCGGCGTAGGCCTCGTCAACCACCAGGAGGGCCTTGGGCGGCAGGGTCCGGGCCAGGGCGAGGATGTCCTCGGCCGGCACGGCATGGCCCGAAGGGTTGTCCGGGTTGGTCAAAAAGACCAGCGAGGTGCGTTCATCGCAGGCCCCGGCCAGGGCCGACAGGTCAAAGGCGAAATCAGCGGCCAGGGGCGGCTGGCGTAATTCCACCCCGCACAGGCGGGTCTGCTGGACATAGATGGAAAAGCACGGGGCAAAGGCCACGACATTGTCGATTCCCGGCCGGCAGGTGACCCGCACGAGCAGATCGATGATCTCGTCAGACCCGTTGCCGGCCACCACACAGGCCGCAGGGACGCCGTGATGGGCGGCCAGGGCGGCGACCAGGGCCGGGTTGCCGGCCCGGGGATAGCGGAAGACCATGTCGGCCTTGCGCGCCAGCACCCGCTTGACCAGGGGCGAAGCCCCCAGGGGGTTTTCATTGCTGGCCAGCTTGATGACACGGCTTAAGCCGTACCGTTCCTTGATCTCTTCCATGGAAAGGCCGGGGGCGTAGGGCGTAAATTCACGCACGTCGTCCCGGACCCGGTCGCTCGGCTGCATCGGGCTACTCCAGAAGGGTTCGGCCGGCCGCGTCGGCGCACAAGGGCGGCGACGCGGCCGGGCCAGTGGCAAAGGGCCGGGGACAGCGGGCATCCCCGGCAGGGCGTTACACGGCTTCCCGGGGCTTGACCGTCAACACCGGACACAGGGCGGACTTGACCACCTTTTCGGCCACGGAGCCGAAGATGATCCGGTCGATGCCGGTCCGGCCATGGGTGCCCATGACGATGATGTCGGTATGGTGTTCCTCGGCGGCGGCCAGGATTTCCTCGGCCGGGTAGCCGGCCAGGACCAGCCCCCGGGCGGGCAGGCCCTTGAAATGTTCGGCCACGAAGTCGTCCATGGTGGACCCGGCCGAGGCCACCACATCGCCGACAAAGGTGTCAAGCGCGGCCTGGGGCACGTTGAAGCCGACATATTCGGCCAAAGACGGAGCAATATAGACGCAGATGATTTCGGCCCCGGTCGCTTGGGCCAGGGTCGCGGCATATTCGGCCACCCTGGGAGAGCCCTCGGAGAAATCCACGGCGCACAGAATCTTTTGCACGCTGGCCATGATTGCGCTCCTTTTTTCCGGGCGTGGGGCGTTCCCGCGCTCAAGTTTGTGCCGGGCCGGCCGAAAAGAGGAAAACGGCCCGGTTAGGGCAGGATGCCAAAGTGGATGGCAATAGACAAGGCGTTTGCGGTGTTCTATCTAGGAGACGGCAGACGTGGCCGGCAAGGCAATTTTTTCCGCCTGCCATATTTTATTTTTACTGACAATCCGAGACGTTAGCCGATAGAGACTGTGTGGCAGGCTTTTTGCTTGTAACTGGCAAACGTCAACGGGGGGGAAGGCTGATGAAGATCCAGACCGACCAACTGACCGCCCTGCGGCAGACCACGGAACAGTCCAAGGGGACCCAGGAAAGTTCGGACGCCTTCGCTGCCCTGCTGGCCAAGGAAACCGGATCGGCCGATGCCGCCCAGTCTACGGGCCTCGTCGCGCCGCCGCTTTCGAGCCTCTCCGGGATAGATCTTGCCAGTCTCCAGAGTGTCGGATCAGCCGACGCCGCCGGGGAAATCAACGAACAAGAGCGCGCCGCTATGGAAAACATGGACTCCTTGTTGTCTGAGTGGGAAAACTACGCCGACAAGCTGGCCACCGGCAGCGGGGGGGATTCCCTCAAGCAGGCCTACGGCGTCCTGGAAAACATCGAAAGCGGCGTCAGGCAGCTCAAGGAGGATCTGCCCCAAAGCTCCAGCTCCGGTCTCGGTTCCCTGGTCAACGAACTGGAAGTCATGACCGTTACCGAAAAGTTCAAGTTCAACCGGGGCGATTACATGTAAAACAGCGCCCCCGTCCGGACGTACCCCGCGTCCCGAGGACTGTTCCAGGCCGCCTGCCGCATGTTCGCAGGCGGCTTTCTTTTTGGCGGCAGCCCGGCCCGGACATCCGGTGCAACCGGACGGGACACCCTGGCGGGCATGGTTGCCGGAGCGTCTCGTCCGAGGTCCGGCCCGGCAACGGCCGGTCTGGGCCAATCACGACGGTGTCGCGGCAAATCGGGCCAGGGGCGTGTAGTGCGGCCCGGGCGACGTTGGCCGCGAGGCAAAAAGCGTCATTGCCTGCACGGCGGCGGCCGGCCAGACCACGGCCTCCAGCAGGGCGCGCAGCCTGTCCGCGTCGTCGCTGTTGCTCCAGGCCTTGATGCGGCCCAGGGTCAGGTGGGCGGTGAACGGGCGGGTTTCGGCGGGAAAGCCGACCGGGACCAGGGCGGCGTCCACGGATGACGCCAACTGGCGGCACGGCGCCGCACCGGCGGCCAGGCCGGCCCAGACCACCCGGGGGCGGGCCGGGCCGGGAAAAAAACCGCCGCCCCCGGGCGTCAGGACAAACGGGGCAAAAGGGATAGCGGCCAGGGCCGTTGTCACCGCCTCCAGGCGTTCCCTCGCGACGTCGCCCAGAAATTTGAGCGTGATATGGGCGTTGCCTTCCCGGGTCCAGACGGCGGCAGCGCCGACCCTGGCCCGAAGTTGGTCAACCAGTCCGGCCACGAGGGCCTGATGGGCCGGGGGCAGCTCAATGCCGACAAAAAGGCGCTGGGTCTCCATGGAACCGGTGTACTCCCGGGCGCAGCGGCTGGGAAGCCGCTCGGGCCAGGGCCGGCCGCGACCGTGCGGGAGCGACGGCCGCGGCCGGCCCGCATCGGGGCGCTAGTGTGCGACCACGCGGTTTCGCCCGGTCTCTTTGGCCCGGTAGAGGGCCGCATCGGCCCGGGCGACCAGTTTGTCCGGCGTGTCGCCGGGGAGGTTGACGGTGACCCCGAAGCTGCAGGTCAGGCTGCCGGCGGCCGGGAACCGATGCTGCTCGATGTCCAGGCGCAGGCGCTCGGCCAGGTGTCCGGCCTCCTCCAGGCTGGTCTGGGGGGCGATCAGCAGGAATTCCTCGCCGCCGAAACGGCCGAAGGTGTCGAGGTTGCGGACATGGCGGGAGACAAGGGCGGTCAGTGTGGTCAGCACCGCGTCGCCGGCCGGATGGCCGTAGGTGTCGTTGACGACCTTGAAGTGGTCGATGTCGAACATGATGACGCTGACGCTGGCGGGGTGGCGCTGGGTGCGGTTGCATTCGCGCTCCAGGGCCTCGGCCAGTTCGGCCCGGTTGGCGATGCCGGTCAGGGCGTCGGTGGTGGCGCGGATGTGCAGCAGCCGCCGCTCCTCGGCCAGGGGAGTGATGTCGGTGAAGTTGACGATGGTGCGGTCCAGCTCCGGAAAGGCGGCCATCGAAACGAGGTAGGTGCGTTCGCGTTCGTCCTGGCCGGGTCTGGCCGTGAACACGGCCTGATGGCTCATGTTTTCGCGCTTGTCGAGCAGGGCCGTCCAGGTCAGATCGGCGGCAGTATGGGACCGGCCGTCGATTTCAAGCGTGCGCCCGGCGTGCTGTCCGTTTTTGAGGGCCGGGAGATTGGGTGCGCCGAGGAAATCGAGAAAGGTGCGGTTGACGTAGTCCACCTCGCCGGCGTGCAGGGTGAGGATGAAGTTGGGATTGATGTCGAGAATGAACCGGAACATCCCGGCCCGGGCCTCGGCCGCCCGTGAATCGAGCAGCCCTTTGGCCAGTTTGGCCAGCAGGGTCAGCAGGTTGTCGGCATCGATGGGCTTGACCACGTAGCCGTCGATGGAAATTTCGATGGAGCGCAGGAAAAACTGTGTGTCGCTGTGGGCGGTGACCAGGATGACCGGCGTGGCCGGGTCCATGGCCTTTATGGCCTGGGCCATGTCCAGGCCGTCGAGGCGGGGCATGTTGATGTCGGTGACGACAATGTCGGGGCGTTCGTATTTGAAGGTTTCCAGACCTTCGGCCCCGTCAGCGGCCGTGGTGAGCTTGGCGGCAAAGCGCGAAAGCAGCAGGCTCATTTGTTCCCGGGCGAACCGGTCGTCCTCAACCACGAGGATATGCATGGAACGCAGGGGGCGCAGGCGTTCGGGCACGTGGGGGGGCTTGATCATGGCGTATCTCCTGACTCAGACGGCTTCCCGGCGGCAAGGGTGGTGACCCTGAAAACGAGAGTATTTGTAAAAAAAAGAGTGCGTGTTGCCCGGTGTCCCCACGAAAATCACTGTTGCGGACGCGATGCCAGAGGCAGCCGGATGATGAGCCGGGCGCCGTCGGCGAGGTTGGCTGCGGTGAGGGAACCGAGCATGTGGTCGGTGATGATGGTTTTGGACATGTACAGGCCAAGGCCGGTCCCGTCCTGGTTGCCCTTGGTGGTGAAATAGGGATCGAAAATGCGTTCCAGGATGTCCGGGGCTATGCCGCCGCCGTTGTCGCGGATGGACACCACGGCCTTGCCCCGACGCTCCATGACCCGGATGTCGATGTGCCCGACCGGCGGATGCTTGGCCAGGACGGCATCCTTGGCATTGCCAAGCAGGTTCAGCACCACCTGGGCGAATTCGCCGCGAAAGCCCTCCACCAGGGGATTGTGGCGGGCGATAAACCGCACGGTGATGCCGTGCTGGACCAGGCTGGCCTCGATCAGGAGCAGGGCGTCGCCAACGGCGTCCACGACCAGGAACGGTTCGCGTTTGCGGTCGGGTTTGAAGAAATTGCGAAAGTCGTCGATGGTCGAGGACATCTTGCGCAAAATATCAAAGGCCTGTTTGTGGGCCGTGTCCAGGGCGCGGGTATCCTCGCACACGCCTTCGTATTCAAAACGCAGGTTGGCCAGCAGGATGCTCAGGGCGTTTAAGGGCTGTCGCCACTGGTGGGCGATGTTGCCGATCATTTCGCCCATGGCGGCCAGACGGGTCTGGTTGAGCAGCAGGATGTCCTTGTGGCGGTTTTTCTCGGTCTCCTCGCGCACTCGGCGGGCCAGATCGTGGTTGAGCGCCGAAATCTCCTCCTGGCGGGCACTCAGGGCGGCCTGGACGCGCTTGCGTTCGGTGACGTCGCGCACATTGGCCAAAATGACGTGGCGCTCCCCGACCAGGATGCGGCGCAGATAGACCTCGACGTAAAACAGACTGTTGTCGTGGGGGCGGCGGGCTTTCCATTCAAAAAAGCGTTCCTCGCCGGCCATGGCGTCGTGCCAGTAGACGGCGAGTTTTTCCTTGGGCATGTCGGGGCTGGTGTAGTCGGCGTCGAGGGCAAAGGAGGCGGCTTCATCCCGCCGCACGCCGTAGAGTTCGAGCATCTTGTCGTTGACGTCCAGGATGCGGCCCTGTTCATCGTGCAGGAAGATGGCGTCGTAGGTGCTGTTGAAGACTTTGCGAAAGCGGTCTTCGGACATGGTGAGGCGTTCCGCATTGGCCCGTCGTTCGGAGATGTCCCGGAAAAAGGCCAGGATGGCCGGCCGGCCGCCATAGGTGATGGCCTGGGCCGAAATGTCGGCGTAAAACACCTCGCCGGTATTGCGCCGGCAGGCAATGCTCTCCAGCAGGCGGCGGTTGCCGGCGGCGATCTCGGCAAATCGGGCCACGGCCGTTTCGCGGTCGGCCTCGGGATGCAGTTCCCAGGGAGCCAGGGCCGTGAGCTGGCTTGGGGTGTAGCCAAACATCCGGCAGGCGGCGGCATTGACCCGGACAACCGTCCGGGCCTTGGCGTCGGCGATGACCAGACCGTCGGACGTCTCGTTGTAAATGGCTTCCAGCTCTTCATTTGTTTCCCGCAGCCGGGCCAGGGCGTTGCGGTAGGCGGTGATGTCCCGGGACAGGGTGACCAGTCCCTTGGGGGAGCCGTCGGCGTTGAAAAGCGGGGCTTTGGTGACGTCAAAGTGGCGCTGCTGGCCGGCCGGGGTGGTCATGGAGATGCCGTAGACCGTTACGTCATGATTGGCCCAGGCCCGGGCGTCAGTGACTGCGGCGGTTTCAAAGGCGTCACGGGCGATCAGGCTTTTTTCGGCCAGCTCCGCATCGGTCAGGCCCTGCCAGGGGACGCCGGTCAGACCGAAGTCGTCGATCTGCGCCGGATTGGCCACGATCCAACGGCCCTTCGCGTCCTTGAAACAGACCGGGTCGGGCATGGCGTCCAGGAGCGAACGCAGACGGTGCTCGCTCTCGGCCAGCTCCCGGGCCGCCCGGCGACGTTCGGAAGTCTCCAGGCCCAGACTCAGCATGTCGGCCATGGAACCGGCAAAGGCCAGCTCGTCGTCAGACCAGCGGCGCGGCGTGCCCGTATGCTCCAGGCACAACACCCCGGCCACCCGGCCGGCAAAACGAAACGGCGCGTCGAGCAGGGAAACGACGCCCCGGGGCCTCAGATAGTCCTCGCTAAAAGGCCGGGTCAGCGGTGCGGTTTCGGCATGGTCGGCCGCGACCACCCGTTCATGGGATATGGCGGCAAAATAGTCCGGATAGTTCAGGCAGGGCAGGCTCATGCCCTCGTCCTCACTCCCTGTGCCGCCGCCAAGCAGGCACACCAGCCGGTCATGGGTCGGCGAAAACACCCATACCCCGGCCCGGCCGACGCCCAGAACCGCCATGGCCCGCTGCACCAGGGTCGTGGCGAACTCCTTGAATTTTCCATCCTCCAGGGACCGCGCGCCGCCAAGGTCGAAAATAGCCCTGGCCTGGGCGTTTAACCGCACCATGCGCCCGGTCAGCTCCTGCTCACGGTGGTTGATCTCCCGGAAAAGCAGGTGGTACGGCCGGCTTATGCCTGTCACCACAATGGCTTGGCAGCCCAGGCAGTAGCCCAGGACTTTGAGGATGTGCCCGACCACGCAGCCTGGGCCGTGCAGAGAACCAACCGCGCACAAGGCACTGGACACGGCCAGACAGGCCAGACAGGCCAGCAGCAATCGGCCGATGGATCGGGCCAGCTGCCGGCGTGAACGCCATATTCCGGCCCAGGCCGCCATATACAGCAACGAGGCCAGACCCAGGCCGATGCGTTGGATCAGGAGATGCCCTTGGGACTCGAAAGGGGCAAGCCCCCACAGTGTCGACTCGTCCAGCGGTTTGAGCGGGATGACGACCAGGGCCAGCACCATGGCCGCAACCACGATCAGGCCGCCGGCAAGGACAGGAGGAACCCGGCGGTTTTGCGCCAACCAGGCCCCGACGCCAAGGGATGCGGCCAAAACCAGGACGCCGACGGTGCGCAGTCCCGATACCATGGCCTCGGCAGAGAGCCAATGCAACGTGGACGCCGTGGCCATCAGCCGGGTCGCATCAAAAACCGCCGCCGCCAGGAAGGCCATGCCCAGCACCAGCAGGAATCCATGTTCCACATGGCTCCGGGCGTTCCATATCACGAGAAATGTGGCCATCCCGGTCACGACGCAGATCAAATCAGACAGGAATTCAAACAAATTCGTGTCGTAGTACCCAAGGACACCCATAATGACAGCGATCAAGCCGATAACTATGAGTCTGCTCTGGGGAGTGGAGGCTGGCAGGCCTATGTTCGATGCGTCCGTTGCTGCCGACATGGTCGTTACGCCAAGGTCGGCCCCAAGGCCGGACAGGAGGGAAAAGTGGTGGGCAGACCAAAATACAGGCGCACAACGCTTGGATACGACTCAATCATGCGATGCACAAGTACTCCGAAACCTGCGTGAGGGCTTTTCTCATGGGCTATTATCCTGTACGTCGGTCGGGAATGTCCGTCAAGCCACTCCTGCCAGGGACAGGGGAGGGGATTGACAGGGCCGGGAATTCGAGACTACCTTCAACATGTTCTGATAGTTCAAGAAGATACGTTTTCAGGCGCGCCACGGCGGGCCTTGTTCACCCAGGAGACGCACCATGCTTCCACTGCCCCGCCTGCGATCCGCAGCCCTCCTTTGCCTCCTGCTGGCCGTAAGCCTCCTGGCAGCCTGCCAGAAACAGACGCCGCCGCCCCTGCCCAGCGCGCCCCCGCCCACCCCGGCCGAACGCCTGGGAAAAGCCAGACAGTCGGTCGCCGCCGGCAACTGCGCCGCCGTCAGGCCTGAACTCGACGAACTCGTCCGGCAACTGCCCCAGTCCGCCGAAGCCTTCTTGCTGCTTGGGCTGTGCGCCGCCAAAGAGCAGCTCCCCGATCGGGCCGAAGCCGCCCTGGCCAAAGCGGCCAGCCTCGACCCCGCCAACCCGCAGCCCCTCGAAGCCCTGGGCATCCTGCGCTACACCCAGTCCCGGTTCCCGGCCGCCAAAGAGGCCCTCTCCCAGGCCGCCGACCGTCATTCCGCCAATCCCCAGACGTATTACTACCTCGGCAACCTGGACATGCAGGCCGGCAACTGTCCCAGCGCCCTGGACAACTACCGCAAAGCCATGGCCAAAGGCCCGACCTTCGCTGCAGCCGCCAAAGAATACCGCGCCGCCGTCGCCGCCTGCACCAAAGTGAACCAGCCAGCCGCTGCGCCAGCGGCAGCGGCCGCGAAGCCGCGCGTCGGGAAGTGAGAGGGGAAGAGGGTGGAGCGGGGAAGTGAGGAGAAGACCAGGGCTTTACCCTGGACCCACCGGGGGGATGATCCCCCCGGACCCCTCGACAGGGTCAGGTCAACGGGCGGAGAAGCCGTCGGCAGGCGTCGGCGTGAGAGAATGGGGCTTGGGATTGGGGTTGACGCGCCCGTCGCTGGCGCGCCAGACGCATCGACCCCAATCCCAAGCCCCGACTCGCCAGCGGGCTTCGGCCTTTGGCGCAAGCAAAGCCTTGCGCCAAAGGCCGAAGCCCGCATTTCGTTGGAGAGAGAGAGCGACCAGATGGGGCATAGCGTAAGCCGAGTTTCCCCATTGCAGGGGTCCGGGGGGATCATCCCTCCGGTGGGGTTCGGGGCAACGCCCCGATTTTCTTTTGCATGTCGCCTCCGCGCTTAGGGCGCGGCGGCGGACAAAATCGCGGCGACGGTGTCGGGGTGGCGGACGATGGCGGTGCGGGGGCAGATGGCGGCGGCGCGGTGGGCGAGGTCATCGCGGTCGGTGACGAAGATGGCCCGCAGATCGGTGGTGTAGCCGGCCAGGGCCGCGAGCAGGCTAATGCCTTGGGGGCCGGTGCAGCAGACGAGGTGCGGTCCGGTTTCGAGATGAAGGCCAAGGGCGGCGTTGAGGTTGCGCAGTCCTTCGGCCGGGGAAAAATCGTTCCACAGGTCGCGGTTGGCGGCGGTGGGGGTGATGGTGAGGTCGTGGCCGTCGTCATCGACGCGAAAGTGCAGGCGTTCGGGGTCGACGGCATCGACGACGTCGTGGACGTGTTCGAGCAGGGCCAGGGAGGCGTCTTCGTCGATGGAGGCGGTGACGTCTTGGCGGGCGATGCTGGTTTCGCCGCGCCGAAACTGGAGTCCGGTGCCGACGCAGGTGAAGGCGATCCAGGCCGGGTCGGCCATGAGGGCGGCGAGGCGGCTGTTTATGGCTTCGAGCAGATCGGCTTTTTCCTGGGAGAGTGGCGCTTCTCCCTGGTCGCCGTCCGGGGTTTGCCACTGCCGGCCCAGTGATGCGGCGTAGGCGAAGGTGTGGGGCGGCATGGTGGTGCGGTCGACAATGCCGGGTCCGGTCAGCGGGGCGTCGGACCACAGCACGGGTTTTTTGCTGCGGGCCATGGCGAAGCGGCAGGCGGCCACGGCGTTCCAGGCGGGCTGGACAGTGGTCAGCAGGCGTTGGCTGGACGGGTGATAGAGGGCGTCGCAGTCGCAGATGAGGGTATTGACGGTTTCGCCGGCAATATTTTTAAGCCCGCGCCGGATGGCGTCGCGCAGGCCGGGCCGGTGTTTGCCCAGGCGTTTCAAAAGGGCTTCGCGGCCGTCTTCAAGGTAGGCGAGGTCGTTTTCCAGCGGGCTGATTTCCCCGGCCAGGTCAAGGGACAGGCTGACGTCTTCGCCGTGGCGCAGGCTGGCGACGTGGTCGCGGCCGGCGGCCCGGCGCAGTTCGGCCAGGGCCAGGGCGAGTCCGGCCGGCAGTTCGGCCGGCAGCGGGCGTCCGGCCAGGAGGGCGGCGGCGGCCTGGCGGCGCAGGCCAGCGGTCTGGGCCATAAGGACGATCAGTCCGTCGAGGGTATCGACTGGGGCAATATGGGGCGGGGGTTGGTGCATGACGGTGTTCCTTGGACTATTTCACCGGAAAAAGACCCGGTTGGCAAAGGAAATATAGATTGGCGGCCCGGAAAAGGCCTTGGGGCGGCGCGGTTGCTTCGACGGGTGGCTTGCGCTAGACAGGTCGGGCGTCCGCACAGCGCGGACGGCGAGCCAAGGGGGCAGACATGCGGCTTTTGACGCGATCGGATTTTGACGGACTGATCTGTGCGGTGCTGCTCAAGGAAGCCGGCATCATGGACGAGTGGGTGTTTGTGCATCCCAAAGACGTCCAGGACGGCAAGGTGGCCTGCGGCCCGGATGATATCCTGGCCAACGTGCCGTATGCCCCGGGCTGCGGGCTGTGGTTCGACCACCACACCAGCGAGGCCGACCGCCTGGGCGATTTTGAATTTACCGGCGTGTCCAAGCCCCTGCCGAGCTGCGCCCGGGTCATCTGGGAGTATTACGGCGGCCATGCCCGTTTCCCCAAGCGTTTCGACGAGATGCTGGCCTATGTCGACCGCTGCGACAGCGGCGATCTGCGGCCCGGGGAAGTGGCCGATCCGGCCGGCTGGATTCTCCTCAGTTTTCTCATGGACCCGCGCACCGGCCTTGGCCGCTACCGCGATTACCACATCAGCAACTACCAACTCATGATGAAGATGGTAGATCTGTGCCGCACCGAGTCTGTTGCCGCCATCCTGGCCGATCCGGACGTGGCCGAGCGGGTTACGCGCTATTTCGAGCAGGAGGCCCAGTTTACGGCCATGCTGCGGCAGCGCTCGAAGATGGTGGGCAAGGTGCTCTTGATCGACTTGCGCGAGCAGGAGGAAATTTATACCGGCAACCGGTTCTCGGCCTATGCGCTGTTTCCCGACGCCGACGTCAGCGTCCAGGTCATCTGGGGCAAGGCCAGGCAGAACGTGGTGCTCACCGTCGGCAAGTCGATTTTCGACCGCAGCAATCCCACGGACATCGGGCGGCTGATGCTGGCCTACGGCGGCGGCGGCCACAAAAACGTCGGCACCTGCCAGGTGCCCGAGGAACAGGCCGAGCAGGTGATAAGCGACGTGGTGGCGGTGCTGGGTGGCCAAAGGTCCCAACCGCCCCTGACGGGCGCGGCCTGATCCGTCGCACCCCAGGCTGATTATTGGCGGCGGACCGGACATTCCCGGCCCGCCGTCTCGTTCTCCTGACCCGTAACCCCGGCTTGTCCAGGAAATCCCCTTGTCCGATCCGCTTTCGCCGCCCGCCGCCCACGCCGCCCCCGCCGTTCCTGACGATCTGCTGGCCTCGTACCAGTTCGACCTGCCTGACGGCATGATTGCCGAGCGCCCCTGCGCCGTGCGCGACGCCTGCCGGCTGATGGTCCTTGACCGGGCCGCCGGGGCGGTTTCCCACCGCGTTTTTTCCGAGTTGCCCGACCTGCTCCCCGAGGGCGCGCTGCTGGTCGCCAACAACACCAAGGTGGCCCCGGTGCGCTTGCTTGGCCGGCGTCCGACCGGCGGGGCCGTGGAATTTCTGCTCTTAACCCCCGTCGCCCTGCTGACCCCCGAGACCGACCCGGCCACGGGCTGGTCCTCGGCCCCGGCCGCCGGGTTGCTGCGCGTATCCCGACCGCCCAGGCCCGGGGACCGGTTCGTGTTCGGCCCGGATCTGGCCGTCACCGCCGTCTCCCGGGGGGCCTTCGGCCATACCGAGGTGACGCTCGCCTGGCGCGGCAGCCTGCCGGACGTGCTCGCGCGCATCGGGCATGTGCCCCTGCCGCCGTACATCCGTCGGCCGGACGATGCGGCCGACCGCGCCACCTACCAGACCGTCTACGCCCGCGACGACAAGCTCGGCAGCGCGGCAGCGCCTACGGCCGGTCTGCATTTTACCGAGGAACTCCTGGAAACGTTGGGCGCGCGCGGCTTTGGCTTTGCCGCCGTCACCTGCCACGTGGGCGTGGGCACCTTTTCGCCGGTACGCGTCCCGGACCTGCGCGACCATGCCATGCACCAGGAATGGATCGAGATTTCCCCGGAAACGGCCTCGGCCGTGTCCCAGGCCAAGCGTGACGGCCGGCCGGTCATTGCCGTCGGCACCACCGCCGCCCGGACCCTCGAAGGGGTGGTGCGCGAAACCGGTTCTTTCGCGGCTTTTGCCGGGCAAACCGACATCTTCATCCGGCCCGGGTACCGCTTTGCCGTGGTGGACGGCATGGTCACGAATTTCCATTTGCCTGGATCATCGCTGGTGATTATGCTGGCCGCCCTGGCCGGGCGTGAAAGAATCCTGTCGGCCTACGGACAGGCCATCGCTTCCGGTTACCGTTTCTTTTCCTACGGCGACGCCATGCTGGTTTTGTAGCCGTCCTGGCGTTTCCCCACCGCCTTGCCTATTCGGGCCTGGGCCGCGCTCCATGGGAGGAGCCGCGCCGATCCCCTGCCCCCAAGGAGAAACAGATGTCGCGGATTGTCATCGACGAGCAGCGCTGCAAGGGCTGTCTGCTTTGCGTCGAGGCCTGCCCCAAGTCCATTGTCGTGGCCTCGTCGCGGTTTAATGCCAAGGGCTACAAGGTAGCCGAACTGCCTGCGGCCGATATGGACAAATGCACGGGCTGCGCCTCCTGCGCCCAGATGTGCCCGGACGTGGCCATCACCGTTTGGCGCACGGCCAAAAGCAAAGCCAAGGAGAACGAGTGATGTCGGCCAAACGCATCTTTATAAAGGGCAATGAAGCCATTGCCCAGGGCGCTCTGGACGCCGGCTGCCGTTGCTATTTCGGCTATCCCATCACCCCCCAAAACGACATCCCGGAAAAGCTGTCCTCGGCCATGCCGGCCATTGGCGGCGAATTTGTCCAGGCCGAATCCGAAGTGGCCTCGGCCAACATGCTGCTTGGCGCGGCCGCCTGCGGCGTGCGGGCCATGACCACCTCGTCAAGCCCGGGCGTGTCGCTCATGCAGGAGGCCATCTCCTACATGGCCGGTTCCGAACTGCCCGGCGTCATCGTCAACATGAACCGGGGCGGCCCCGGCCTTGGCGATATCGGTTCTTCCCAGGGCGACTACTACCAGTCCGTCAAGGGCGGCGGCCATGGCGACTACCGCACCCTGGTCCTGGCCCCGGCCAGCTGCCAGGAATGCTACGACCTGACCTTCGAGGCCTTTGATCTGGCCTTTAAATACCGCAATCCCGTGCTCATCCTCGGCGACGCCATCGTCGGCCAGATGAAGGAGCCGGTGGCCCCGCGCGCCCCGCTCCCCATCGACCCCGAAGCCGGGGCCGACTGGAAGCTGACCGGACGCGGACAGCGCGCCCCGCGCATCCTCAAGTCGCTTTTCCTCGACGACGGAGCCCTGGCCGGCCAGAACCTGCATTTGCAGCAGAAGTACCAGTCCATGCAGGCCGAAGTGCGCTACGAGGCCTTCGAGACTGCCGACGCCGAACTGATCGTGGTGGCCTTCGGCTCCATCGGCCGCATCGCCAAGTCCACGGTGCGCACCCTTCGGGCCAAGGGGCTTAAGGTCGGGCTGTTCCGGCCCATCACGCTGTTCCCCTTCCCCGAGGCCGAGCTGCGCGCCCTGGCCGGACAGGGCAAGCGGTTTCTCACCATCGAGCACAACCTCGGCCAGATGGTCGACGACGTGCGTCTGGCCGTGCGCGGCATCGCCGATTCGGACTTCTTCGGCTTCCTCCCCGGAAACATGCCGACGCCCGAAGACTTCGACGCGCCCATCCGCGCCGCTGTGAAGGGGGCTTAACATGCAGGAACAACTTGTATTCGACCGCCCGGACGTCCTGGCCGACGTGCCCACCCACTACTGTCCCGGCTGCCAGCACGGCGTGATCCACCGCATCGTGGCCGAGTGCCTGGAAGAGTTCGGACTGGTGGAGAAAACCATTGCGGTCAGCGCCATCGGCTGCTCGGTCTTTATCTACAACTACGTCCTCGTCGACACCGTCGAGGCCCCGCACGGCCGCGCCCCGGCCGTGGCCACCGGCGTCAAACGCGCCCGCAAGGACGCCTTTGTCTTCGCCTACCAGGGCGACGGCGACCTGGCCTCCATCGGCCTGGCCGAGATCATGCACGCCGCCAACCGGGGCGAACGCATCTCGGTCATCTTCGTCAACAACACCGTCTACGGCATGACCGGCGGCCAGATGGCCCCGACCACCATGATCGGCCAGAAGACCACCACCTGCCCCGGCGGGCGCTGCCTGGAACGCGAAGGCGGCCCCATGCACATGGCCGAAATCATCGCCACCTTGGGCGGCGTGGCCTACTGCGCCCGCACCGCCGTCAACAACATGAAGAATATGGCCCAGACCAAACGGGCCATCCGCCGGGCTTTTGAGACCCAGTTGAACGACGAGGGCTTCGGCTTCGTCGAGATCCTGGCCACCTGCCCCACCAACTGGAAGCTCTCGCCCGTGGCGTCCAACGAACGCATCGGCAAGGAAATGATCCCCGAATTCCCGCTCGGCGTCTTCAAGGACGCAGCCAAGGAGGAATAGCCGTGAGCCTCTACCAGGACGTGATCATCGCCGGATTCGGCGGCCAGGGCGTCATGCTCATCGGCAACTTGCTGGCCTACGCCGGCATGGAACATGGGTTAAACGTCACCTACATCCCGGTCTACGGGCCGGAAATGCGCGGCGGCACCGCCAACTGCACCGTCGTCATCTCCGACGACGCCATTGGTTCGCCCATTATCCGCAGCCCCAAAAGCCTCATTATCATGAACCGCCCGTCGCTGGACAAGTTCCAGCCCCAGCTCATCGACGGCGGCGTGCTCATCGTCAACTCGTCCCTGATCGACCCGGCCCTGGCCGACGCCGCCCGCGTGCGTCTCGTGCCCGTGGCCTGCAATGAAATCGCCGACTCCCTCGGCAATACCCGCATGGCCAACATGGTGGCCCTTGGCGCCTACGTCGAGGCCACCGGCGTGCTGCCGCTGTCCGCCGTCGAAGACAGCCTCGGCCACGTCATCGCCAAGCACTACAGCCACCTCATCCCCAAAAATGCCGAAGCCCTGCGCGCCGGCGCTGCAGCAGTGGGTAAGGCGTAGGAAGGGAAGAAAAGATAGAAGAGAAGATGCCTCCGGCGGCGG
>NZ_JSEH01000018.1 GCF_000801335.2 Desulfovibrio sp. TomC | reverse complement strand
CCAAAACCAGCCAGGAACCCGCCGGGAATGCCGCACCGGCCGCTGCTCCGGGCTTTGCCGCATCCGAAACCGCCCGTGTCGCCGACCCTGCGCTGCGCCAGGAACTCTCCCAGGTCAGCCGGGAGTTTGCCGCCACGGTCACGGCCAAAACCATGGCCCGTTTCGGCAGCAAGGCCGGCAAACGCCGCCTTGACCTGCTGCACGCGCCGTCACAGTCCTACCGCGACGTCGTGCGCGCCGACGCCCTGGACCGCCTGAGAGCTGCCGGGGCTGACCTGTCCGTGAGCCAGTACTTTGTCTACGCCGACCGGAACCCCTCGACCCAGCTGATTCTCCTGGCCTTTTTCGACGCCGCCGGACAACATGTCGTCCTGCTCGGAGCCGACTTTATTTCCTCGGGCAAGCTGCGCCCCGGGGAAGACTCGTTTATTACCCCGGTCGGCGTCTTTGAACACCTGCCAGAGAACTGGGGCTATCGGGCCGAAGGGACCAAAAACAGCAAAGGCTGGCGCGGCCTTGGCGCACGCGGCAGCCGGGTCTGGGATTTCGGTTACCAGCAGGCCCCGCGCCAGTTTCGCCAAGGGGTCTACGACAGCCAGATGCGCCTTTTAATGCATGCAACCGACCCCGACCAGGGCGAACCCCGTCTGGGCGGACCGGACTCCAAGGGCTGCGTGCGGGTCTCGGCGGCGGCCAATGCCTTCCTCGACCAGCATTCCATCCTCGACCGGCATTATGAGTACATTGCCGCGACGGAGAAAGCCCGCGACATGTGGCTGTTGCGCCCGGATCGACGCCCGGTGTCGCTCCCCGGCAGTTATCTGGTGGTTGGCGACTCGGCCATGGGCAACGCCTCGCGCTGAGATCAGGCCTCAAACACCTCGCCCGGCTCCGGGAGCAAGGCCCGGATCGACGCCGCCGCCAACTGCCGGGCGATCTCCGCCCCTCGCTCCCGGCGAAGCTCCCGACGCACATGGACCACGGCCAGGGTGTTGGCCCAGGCCGCCTCGGCCATCTCCACCGCCTCAGCCACCGAGCCATGCCCGGCCATGCCCGGCAACATCCCATACCCTTCCTGGACCACCAGGGCGCAGCCCGAGGCCAGTTCCCGGCAGGCCGGCGTCGGCGCGCCGTCGCCGCCGTAATACAGAATCCCGAACTGCGTCTCCAAGCGCAGCCCCAGGCAGAGCGCACCATGCCCGGTCACAGCCGCCCGGGCCGAAAATCCGGCAATCACCAACGGCGCATCCGGTCGGGCCTCAAGACACACCACCTCGAAATCCAGCCTGTCCCGCAGATTCGGATAGGCTAGCTCGACAACCTGCCACACCCGGTTCGCCACGCCCTCGCCGCCATGGATGCAAAGCGGCTGCGCCCGCCCCTGCTCCTGCATCCGGGCCAGCAGATAGGGCAGACCGAAATAGTGGTCGCCATGAAAATGGGAAAGCCAGACCGCGTCCGGGCCGTCGCGGCGGTCGGCATCAGACAGGCTGGGACAACCGAAAAAGGCGGCCGCCGCCGTGAAGCCGCAGTCCAAAAGCACCGTTCGCCGCGACTCGCCGGTCATGCCGGCCACAAACAGACTCGTATTGGGCAAACACTCGTCAAATGCCTCGCCAACGCCCACAAACGTCACCCGCATGACCGATTTCCCTCCCGAACCTTGCAATATGTCCGGCTTTTCGCCACAACAAGAGCATTCCGGCGGCCAAAGGCGCATCTGATGCCGCCCGCGCCCAGCCCCACCCACAACCGACCAAAGGAATCCCCATGCAGCGCCGCGTCACCCAGATCGAGAGCATCCGGGTCCTGGCCATGTTCGGCATTTTTTTCTACCATCTCTGGACCGTGCTGCCCGACGGCGGCGCGCAAAACCCCTTTGGTCCCATTCTTGGCGACATCATGAGCCAGGGCTACCTCGGCGTGGTGGTCTTTAACGCCATCACCGGCTTCGTGCTCACCTTGCCCCACGCCAATCCCGGCGGCAAGCCGCCCCTGGCCTACTTTGACTTTTTCCGCCGCCGCTTCGGCCGCATCACCCCGCAATACTACCTCTCCCTGGCCCTGTGGAGCGTCGTGGCGCTGATCGCCGGGGCCATGCCCCTGGCCGCCCTGGGAGCCTGCGTGGCCGAAAAGCTCTTTTTCGTGCAAACCTTCGATCCGGCGCGCTTTTTCTGCCTCGAACCGGCCCTGTGGTGGATGGGACTCCTGGCCCAGTTCTACCTGACCTTCCCGCTGCTCCTGCGCCTTTTTACCAAGTACGGCCCGGCCCGGACCACCATTGGCTGCCTCGCCAGCGGCTGGGGCCTGTGGATCGTCCTGTCGCTTTTGGCCAAAGTCAGCACCACCGCCGCCCTGTTCGACTACATGCTCTACTTCAATCTGCCCTACCGGCTGCCCGAATTCGCCCTGGGCATGGCTTTTGCCCTGGTCTGGAAAGCCCGCGCCGCCGCACTCAGGGATGGCGACCCCGAAACCGGCATCCCGACCTCCTGGCTGGTCGGCTTCCTGGCCGCAACCTACCTCGCCCTGCCCCTGGCCATCGTCTTCAAGGCCCACCTGCCGGCCATCCTGGCCCATATTCTCCTCACCATCGTCTGCCTGGGACTGGCCGGTTCGCTCTTCTCCTGGCCGGCCATGGCCCGACTCGGGGCCAAACCCGTCGTCTCCCTGGCCGCTGCCACCTCGTACAGTTTCTACCTGCTCCACCAGCCCATCCTCGGCTACGGCGCAAACCTGCTCAAGAGCTTGCCCCCCTTTGCCGCCATGTGCCTGCTCGCCGTGGTCAGTCTGCCCGTCTCCTACACCCTGTCCCGCTGGCAGGACCGCATCGTGGCGAAATTCGAAGCGCGGGGGAAATAGGATTGGATGAGAAGAGGCCTCCGGCGGCCGGGGGCCTGAGGCCCCCGGACCCCCCAACGGGAAGAGGTTTTTTAAGGGGTTTTTGACGGGGAGTGTCAAACGGGTCAGTTGTGGTCAACCTGTCTGCCCGTTGGAATCCCCTCCTGGAGGGAGTTTGATTTGACCGAGTACGCTGCCAAATCGGCGGGCGGAAGTTCGGCAAGAGAAGAGGGGAAAAGAGGCGGGGCCGTACCATGCGGCGTTTGACCTTGACGAGAACCACCATTGCCCCGGCGACCGGGGGAGAGCCTCGCCCCGGGCAAGGCGAAGTGGAGTTGGAGTGGAAAAATGACCGACGGCAGGAAGCCGCTGATGGGACGCGCTGGGCAGCGATGCTGCCGCGTACTGCGCAGCAGGCCTAACGGCCTCGCCCCAACCCCCAACCGGCCCCCGGTTCCCGGGAGAACTCCCCGATTGTCTGCCCGACGCCGCTTTTCCCCCTACCCCAGCAGGTCGATCAGCCGATGCTTGCGCTCCAGGGCAAATTCACTGACGCGCGGGCTGATGCGGCCAAGATTCTCGGTTTCCGGCGTCAGAAAACTGGAGACTCCTGCCGTTTTAATGTCGCTGACAGCCGTTTTCCAGGCCGGGATAAGGCTGGTTGCCCCACCGACCAGAGTCCGGGTGGCGTCGCGCGGGTCGGTTGCCAGGTGTTGCCAGAAGCGGTCGTTTTGCACCCAGAGCTGGTCATTGCGCCTTGTCTTGGAAAATCCCAGGTCGGACAGACCGGACCAGTTGTCGGTAACGGGCCGCGACAGGGCGTCGGACAGCGATGTTGTAAAAAATCCATTATTTGCACTGAGATACTTGCGGACATCATTGTAGCTGGTCACCACGTCGCCCAGGCGCTGTTGCAGGCTGTCCAGGGCGCGGGTGACGGTCAGCGGCAAAACCGCGCCGGTATCGGCCGACGTTTCCAAGACCAGACGGCCGGAGTCCAGGGCGTAGGCATTATTCTCCGAGGCCAGGGACACGCCGTCTACCTGGATTTCCCCGTCCTGGCCCGGAAGCGTGGCATCAAGGCCCAGGCTGGCGAGCAGACCGGATGCGCCGTCGGTGAGGACGAGGCGCTCGCCCAGGCGGCGATTTACAAGCGTGAGCGTAGCGGCCCGGCCGGCCAGAGTCAGGCTTTTCCCCGGGACGGCCGCAGAGGGGAGTGTCTCGGTGATGACGCCGCCGGCCACCCGGCCGCTGGTCATGGGAATGGACCGGGCCACGGCCCCGAGGACATCGGCTGCGGTATCGTCCTTGCGCACGGCCACATTGACGGTGGTTCCCGTCAGCTTGGTAGTCAGGCCCAGGGCGGAAAGGATGCCGCCCTGGGTATCGGTGAGCGTCAGGGCCTGCCCTTCGGAACCGGCGGCGGTGGTCACGGTGAGTTGGCGCGCCCTGGTATTGGCCGTGGCCTCGGTGCTCGATGGCACGGACACCGCCCGGCTGACGGCGGTGACTCCGGGGATGGTGTAGCTCGGGGCACCGACGAGTTCCACGGCCGTCTTGGAGGCGTTCCAGGTGGACACCGCCTGGGCGTTAATTTGTCCGGCCACGGCATTTTGCACGTCGCCCCAGGTCCAGCCGGTTTTAACGGCCACGGACAGGTCGCGGACGGTTTCGCCCATGGCCACGCGAAAGCCGTACGTTCCAGCGGCGAGGGTGGTCGCGGCCTCCGGGTCGCGGGCCGTGGACACGTAGGAAGTCGGTTGAGCAGCGCTCCCCACGGCATAGGCGAAGGTATGCAAGCCGGTTGCCAGCGTGGCGGCCGCGCCGGGATCGTAGCCAGTGGTATGAAAAGAGGTCGGCTGGGCCTGCCGCGTTGCCCCCACCATGCGGGTGCGGGCCTCGGCCGGAGCATTGGGGACGGCGGCGGCGCGCATCCCCAGGGCGTGGAGCAGGTTGCCGGAGGTGTCGGCGACGCTGACGGCCTGGGCCGTGCGGGCCGGGTTGACCGACAGGGTCAGGGCCGAGCCGACGCCGGGCAGGGCGTCATCCAGGGCAAAGGGGGACTGCTGCAGGGCCACGTTGGCCTGGACGCTTAACGCCTTGGAGCCGTTGACAGCCTCGGCCACCTTGCCAAGCACCGTGCCCCAGGTGTCGCTTTTCCCCACCGAAACGGCAAAGGTCTCGTGCTGGCTGCTTTGCCCGCCCGGCCCTTGCTGGGTGACGCGGAAGGCATAGTCCCCCGCGGCGATGCCCGAGGCGGCAATGGAGGTTTTGGCGCTGGAGAGGAGCTTGTTGGGATTTATGGCCTGGCCGGAGGCGATGGTGCGGGCCGAAACCGCGTTTTCCAGGCTGCTGTCACGCACCACGAGGCGGGAGTTTTGCCAGGGCGCATCCACTGTCGGCCAGTTGAAACGGGACAGGGCGCGCTCGAAGCGCGACAGGCGAAGCGACAGACCGGCGGTGAGACCCTCCCCGGCATTTTCGCTGCTCGTCCAGGCGTCGCGGGCCAGATGGGTCGAGGCCCCGGGCACGCTTGGCACGGACGCAGCCGAAGATGCCTCGGCAACGGACTCACCCTTGGCCAGCCTCAGGCTGGTGAAATAGATGTCGCTTATGCCCCCGGCCATCCGATGCGTACTCCACCGCATGCAGGCAAAGCCCGCAAGCCGGAGCGGTCCCCGGCGCAAGGCTTCTTTGCCCTTTCGTCAGAACCGATCGGATATCTTCAGGGGAAACTTTACCGCGCCCCACGGCCACCAGCGCGCCCATGAGGTTTCTCACCATCTGCTTCAAAAAACCCTCGGCCCGAAACTGCCAAACCATCTCGTGCGCGCAGGCCTCCGGCAGCCGGGTCACGCCATGGACATGGCGTACCGTGGTGTTGACGATCGTGCCGATATTTTGAAAGGCCGCGAAATCGTGGCTGCCGGCAAAAAGCGCGGCGCACGCGTCCATGGCCGCCACATCAAACGGCCCAAAACGTCCCATGTCCCAGACGTAGGGCCGCCGCCAGGGCAGGACGTAACCGGCCCCGGTCCACAGGGTGTAGCGGTACTCCTTGCCCACGGCATCAAACCGGGAATGGAAATCCGGGGCAACCTCGCAGGCGTCAAGGACCGCCATGTCCTTGGGGAGCAAGGCGTTAAGCCCCTTTTGCCAGTGGAAGCCGAGGCGCGATTTGGGCACGTCGGCATGGGCCACCTGGCCCAAGGCATGCACCCCGGAGTCGGTGCGCCCGGCCCCGTGCACCCGCACAGGCGCGGCGCACAGGCGCGAAAGCGCCTCCTCCAGGCAGCCTTGGACCGTGCGGCCAAAACCGGGAGCCTGCACTTGCCAGCCGGCAAAGGCCGTGCCGTCATAGGCCAGGGTCAGACGCAGCCGGGGCATATTACATGGCGCCCGGGCCGGCCCCGTCCTGGGGCGGCAGCTGGATCTTGGTCAACATTTCGGTCAGTCCGGCCGCTTTCTTGGCTTCCATGTTGTTGAGCACGTCGCCGGCCTGACGACCGCGCATCCCTGCCAGAATTTTGACTGCGATGCCGTTGTCCAGGGTTTCAAGAACCTTGGCCGCCTGCTTGGCGTTCATGTTGGAATAGACGTCGATCAGGTGCTTGAGCTTCTGGTCTTTGACGCCCTTGGCCTCTTCGAGCATGCCCTTGATGCTCGTCTCCATCTCCTTGAGCTTGGCCACCCGGGAGTTGAGTTCGGCCTCAAGGCTTTTGAGCGCCTGTTCGCGCTGATCCAGCTCATCCTGGCGTTTGAGCAGGGCATTGGAATCGGGTGCGCCGGAGGTATTGGCCGGAGGCGTGGCACTTGGCGGCACGGTGGCCGGCGGCAGGGGATTGCCCGGCTTCTGCTGGGCCAACACCGGCGTCGGGCCGGCAAAGGGAGCCGGCAGGATGGAACGCTGGGCCACCTGGACCGGCGGATCGGGCAAGAGCAGATCCAGCCCCATAAAGACCAGGATGCCAAGCTTGATGGCCGCCAGCATGACGAAAATACCGAGCACCTTGGTGGCCCGGGGGGCAATGCGGCCGGAGACGCGCTCAAGCCACGACAACGCACCCTCGCCGATGTCAGAGAACCGGCGGCTGATAGCGGATGGACGCCATGTCGTCGTTTTCGTTTTGCTCGGCGAGACGTTCTTCCTGGGCATGGCGTTCGGCCTTATTGGATTTGAGTTTATCAAGGAGTTTCTTATCTTTGGCCCGAGTCACCAGGGTACGACGACAGCGTTCCCGGACCTCGTCCAGTTCGGCCAGCTGCACATGGGCTTGTCTGATGTCGTCCACCAGCCGGGTGCGGTAGGCCTGCCACAACCAAAGCTCCTCGGGAGTCACCACGGCTTTCTGGGACATGGAGGATTCCCGGGCGTTCTTCTCGTTTTCCAGGCGGTGGATCTGCTGCTTTTTCTCGGTGCAGGCAGCCATGGCCTTGCCAAACTCCATCTTGGCCCGCTCCTCCAATTGGGTGCGGACGTCCAGGACGCGCTCAAGATTGAATCGAAAAGGCTTGGCCATATGTCCCCTGCCGGTTTTCCGTCGGTCGCAGCCATACCAGCAAGACCCGGGCCACTTGTTACAGCAGTCCCCCGGCCAACACAGCCAGTTCGCCGCCGACAATGGCCGCGCCCAGAAAATCGCCGTTGACCCCGCCGTTTTGCCGGGCCAGCCGGGCCAGCCGCCAGACGACCAGGGCGCAAAGCCCCGTCCCCGTCACGGCCGCCCGCATTCCGCCCGCCGCCAGCAGGCAGGCCAGACCAAGACCGACCGCAAAGGCCGTGTTCCCCCAGGTCGCCCCCGGCAGACACAGCGACCCAAGGCCCGGCCGGGGAATATCAAAGCAGGCCCGCATGAGCGCCACTGCCGCCGACCGCCCAACCACGGGTGCGGCCGCCAACAGCCACACCGGCCCCCCCGAGAGCAGCTCAGCGCCAAAACAGGCCTGCCCGGCCACAGCCACCACCAAGGCCATGCCGCCAAATGCGCCGATACGGCTGTCCTTCATGATGGCAAAAAATCGGTCGCCCCGGGCCATACTGCCCCAGGCGTCGGCCACGTCGGCAAAGCCGTCGAGATGCAGCCCCCGGGTGAGGGCCAGATTGGCCACGGCGTAGGCAAACGAGCCGGCAAGCGGATGGCCGCCAAACAGGCCAAGCACCAGCGGCAGCGTCAGGACAAGGCCAAGGGTTGCCCCCACTGCCGGGAAAAGCGGCACACAGCCTGCCATGTCCGGATCAACCGCAACCGGTCCCAGGCGCGTCAAGAAACCCAGCGCCGCCAGATAATTCCTAATGATTTTCATGTAATCCCGCCGGCAACAACAATTCCAACCCCTCGCCCCGCGACAGACCCAAGACCGCCGCTGCCGATCCGCCGTTCACGGCCAACTCCAGATAGCCCTGGCTGCCGACCAACAGCCCGACCTCCCCAGGACCGATGTCCGCATAGGTCACGGCCCGGACAAGCCGCCGCGAAACCGGCACAACCAACTCCGTCCGCCCCCAGCCTCCGCCAACAGTCCCGTCGTCGCAACTCGTGACCACATTGCCAAACCCGTCCACGGACAACACCCGGGCCGAGACAAGATTCCCTTGCCGCTCGGCCGACAACCCCGGCAATACTGTTAACTCGCCAAGGGACAGGACATAGCCGAGCGCCGCAACCGTCTCGCCCATAGCCAGCCGAGCCGCCAGCGGCGCAAAGACGTCCCGGCCGTGAAACGTTGCGCTGGCCGGCGTCACCCGGGGCGTCACGTCATAGGCCCGCACCCCCTGCCCCCGGGCCAAGGCCAAGGTCAAAAGGCCATTGTCCGGAGCCACCACCAGCCGCGAGTCCATCTCTGCCACGACTGCCCGCCGCGACGTGCCCACCCCGGGGTCCACCACCGCCGCCACCACCGCCCCGGGCGGCAACCACGGCAGCGTCGCCGCCAGGAAAAACGACGCCTGCGCCACATCCCCCATGCCCACCCCATGGCTGATGTCCACCACAGGCACCCCGGGCGCGGCCGACAACAGAACCGATTTCATCTGGCCGACATACGGGTCGGCCAGGCCGAAGTCCGTTAGCAAGGCAATGAGCGGCGCGGTCTGCATGGCGGGGTTGGCTCCGGCTTGGGTGTGGGAGGACGACGGTTGGGGGAACGTCCAAACTTGGACAGGCAAGCTTAGAATTCAGGGCCAAGTTCGGTCAGCGTGACCACGGCAACACTGCTGTCGCGTTCCCTGGCCCAAACTTTCAGGGCTTCCAGGGTTTCGCCGTAGGGATGGCCTATGGCAATGGCCCGGCCGTTTTTGATGGCGTTTCGTTCGGCGGTTTTGAGCTGCCCCAGGATGGTCCGGACGTTGCGGACGTTGTCGAGGAACACGGCGCGGCGATAAAACGGCACGCCGGCCCTGCGGGCGGCCTCCGGAGCGGCGCTGACGGCAGAGGTGACGGAATCCAGAAAAAAAAGGCCCTTTTCCTTGAGCACATCCATGACGGCGGCCATGCCTTCGGGATAGCTGGTAAAGGTGGAGCCCATGTGGTTGTTGATGCCTTTGACGTGCGGCGCTTGGGCGAGATTGTCGCGCAGGATGGTTTTGATGTGTTCGGCGTCCATATCCGTGAAAAGCGCCCCGGGACCGGGGTTGACGCGCGGATAGCTGCCGGGCTGCATGGGCTGGTGCAGGATGATTTCCACACCCTGGGCCACGGCCATGGCTTCCACGGAGCGGGTTCTGGGCCGGTTGGGCAGGATGGCCAGGGTGACGGGAAACGGCAATTCCGTCAGGTTTTTGGCCATAACCGGGTGATCGCCAATATCGTCGATGATCACGACCATGCGGGGAGCCTTGCCGGCGTCACGGGCCAGGGGATGCGCCTGCGGGTCGGGCGGAGCAGGATCGGACGCGGCAAACTGGGCCGGTGGTTCGACCCGACCGCGCACTTCATGGCTGGAGCTCTCGTTTTCGGGCTGACCGGCCTGGGCCGGGAGATGTTCTTCGTAGTGGACAGCCGCCTGTGTTGCCGGCTGGGCCGCAGCCTGCGCCTGGGCTTTCGCCTGGGCCTGGGCCAGAGCCTCGGCGAGAATCTGTTCCGGGGTCTGCGCCTGGGCCTGTGACTGGGGCTGTGCCTGCGACTGGGGATGGGGCTGCGGCTGGAGATGGGGCTGCGGCTTAGCCACTTCGCGTTTCTTTTTCTCGGCCGCCTGTTTGGGCGCCGTTGCCTTGACCGCCGGAGCAACGATGCGTTCCCAGGGCGGCGACGGAAAAGGCCCGAAGAGCATGGACGCAAGCACGACGAGAGTGGCAGCCAGGGCCAGACCGGCCACGGCTGTCAAAACAGGTTTGCCGGAGAGAACAATATGTTTGTTCCCTCCGGCTCGTGAGCCCTTGGGAGCCTTGCCCGGTCCCTTGGCGGGTTTGGCGGCTCCCTTCTTGGCTGGGCGCTTCTTAGGGGACGTAGGTTTTGATGGGGAAATACTTCACCAATTCCAGAGCGAGTTTGAGCTGATTGTCCCGGGCAAGCTGATCGAGCATCTTCTGCTTGGGATCATCGGTTGCCTCGGACGCCTTCTTTTTCTTGTTTTCCAGGTGCCGGGTCAGGTCGCGCTCACGGAACTGGTGGTTGGCCGAGAGCTTGTCTCGATCAGACTCGGTATCCTGGATGGGGACCATGAAGTCGGGTTCGATGCCTTCGGCCTGGATGGAGCGGCCGCTTGGCGTGTAGTAGAGAGCCGTGGTCAGCTTGATGCCGGAGCCGTCGGAAAGCGGGATAACAGTCTGCACCGACCCCTTGCCAAAGGTCTTCTCGCCGACGAGCAGAGCGCGCTTGTGGTCCTTGAGCGCACCGGCCACGATCTCCGAAGCCGAAGCGGAACCGGAATTAATGAGCACCACTAGGGGCGACGCAACGTCAGCGCCGTCGCCCTTGGCCGAAAAAATCTTTTCCTGTTCCTGATTCTTGCCCTTGATGGAAACGATCTGGCCGCTGGGCAGGAACACGTCGGACACGTTGACGGCCTGTTCGAGCAGACCGCCGGGGTTGTTGCGCAGATCAAGGATGGTGCCTTTGAGCTGCTTGCCGCCCTTCTGATAATCGGCCAGGGCCTGTTTCAGCTCGGCGGTGGTATTCTCGTTGAAGCGATTGAGGCGAATGTAGAGGTAGCCCGGTTCGACTTCATTGGCTTTGACGCTGATAATCGGGATGGTGTCGCGCACCACCTTGACCTTGAAGGGCTTTTGCTGATCCTTGTGCAACAAGGTCAGGGACACGGCCTTGCCCTTGGGGCCGCGAATCTTCTGCACGGCGTCGACCAGGGTCATGTCCTGGGTGGACTCGCCTTCGATCTCCAAAATGACGTCGCCGGACTTGATGCCGGCCTTGTCGGCCGGCGTGTCGTCAATGGGGGAAATAACGGTCAGGCGGCCGTTTTCCATGCTGATCTCGATGCCGATGCCGCCAAATTCGCCAGAGGTGCTGACCTGCATCTCCTTGAATTCGTCTTTGGACAAAAAGCTCGAATGGGGATCGAGTTGTTGGAGCATCCCGACAATGGCCCCATCGATCAGTTCATTGCGGGTCACGGGCTTGACGTAATGATTTTCCACCAGATCCATGACCTGGCTGAAGCGCTTGAGCGGTGCAAACCGGTCTTCCTCAGGTTTCGCAGCGGCAAAGGCAGCGGAGCCAAGGGCCAGGCAGACGGCCAGGGAACACGACACTTTGGTCAAAAAACGCATACCATCTCCTCCACGAAACTGACGGACCTCGAAACGGCCGGAGCTGTGGGTAAATCCCACGCCGCCGGCCAGAAGCAAGCCCTAGCGCCTGACGGCAAGCCACTCCGCCGGATTAAGGGCTTTTTCCCGAAAACGCAATTCGAAATAGACGCCGGAAGCCCGCATCTGGTTGCAATAGCCGCTGCTCCCGAGGGAAGCCCCGCCGGACACGGCTTCGCCGACGGACACCGCGCTGCTGTCGAGGCAGGCGTAGACCGTATGGCAGCGATCGTCATGGGTCAGGATGACCACTCGGCCAAGACCGCGCAATGTGCCGGTAAAAACCACCCGGCCGGCCGCGGCGGCAACCACGGGCGAACCCTGTGGAGCTGCAAGAACCATACCCTGGCGGTAAGCCTGGTTGGCGGCGGCAAAGGGGACGAGCACCTTGCCGGGCGTTGGCCAGGACAAGCCGCCGGACGGCGGGGCAAAAACAGCCGGCCCGGCATCGCCCCCGGCCCCCGGGGCCTGCGGATCGCCTGGAGGGATCGTCGATTCCAGGGCCTGTCCGAGCAGGATCGCGCCATTGTCCACCCGATACCCTGGGGCGTTTTCCAGCTCGCGCACCCGGGTGGCCACGGCATCGGAAAAGGCCCGATCCGATTCCTTCTGGCCGGCCAGCAGGCGCAGGGCCGCATCGTCCCGGGCCAGACGCCCCTGCCGGGCCTTGGCCGCAGCCGCGTCGAAGGCCTGCCGGGCTGTGAGCGCTGCTTCATAGAGCGACCGGGTCCAGACGTAGCGGCGATCGGATGCGGCCCAGTCGCTGCCGGCAGGCCCGCCGGCGGCCAGACTCTCGGCCCGAAGGGGCCACAGGGCGGCCAGCAAAGAGGCCAGACGCCTGCCCTCGCCGTCGCGGGCCGCCTCCAAGGCCGCCAACTGCCGGGACAAGCGCCGGGTCTCGGCCTCGCTGGCCGCCACCCTGGCCCGGGCCTCGCCCAGGCGCGCCCGGGCCTCGGCCGGGTCGGGCGCAACCGGCTTGCGGGCCAGGGCCGGACCTGCGGTCAGAGTCAGGGTCAGGCCCAGGGCTCCAAGAAGCGCCAGACAAAAGCAGACGGCCCGGCGGGTCACGGCAAAAACCGGCCCAGGGGACAGGCGTCGCATTTGGGCGCGCGCGGGCGGCACCAGCCATTGCCCACCCGCACGAGCAGGGCATGGAATTCATTGTAGAGCCCGACGTCGACCGGCAGCGCGTCCATAAACAGTTCGCGCAATTCATCATAGGAGGCGTCTTCAGGGACAAGCGCG
Organism: Desulfovibrio sp. TomC; assembly: GCF_000801335.2. NCBI lineage: Bacteria > Pseudomonadati > Thermodesulfobacteriota > Desulfovibrionia > Desulfovibrionales > Desulfovibrionaceae > Desulfovibrio > Desulfovibrio sp. TomC. Next base: position 102,279 of record NZ_JSEH01000018.1, on the reverse strand, counting down.
TGCCGGGAGCAAATACGCGCGGTGTAGGCATCCACCACAAAGCTCGGCAGACCCAGGCCATAGAGCAGGATACTGTCGGCGGTCTCCGGCCCCACCCCCTTGACGGCCAGCAGCCGCTCCCGGGCCGTCTCCAGCCCGGCGTCGGCCAGGGTGAGGATGTCGCCGCCCAGATCTTCGACAATGAGCGCCAGGAGATTTTTAAGTCGACCGGCCTTGAGCCGGAAATAGCCGGCCGGACGCAGCAATTCGGCCAGCTCGCCGTCCGGCAGTTCGTAGAGGGCCACAGGATCGAGCCGGCCGGACAAACGGATGTTGTCCATGGCCCGGGCAGCCCCCTGCCAGTTGGTATTCTGGGTGAGGATCGCGCCCACGGCCATCTCAAAGGGCGTCTTGGCCGGCCACCAGCCGCTGGGTCCCAGGGCGTCGAGCATGGCGCTGTACATATTGAGAAACAGGGTGTGGCGCTTCATGATCGGAAACGATGCATCCTTGGTTGCGGGACTGCTGCAACTCCCTAGCAAATTGTCTACCAGTGGCGCAACCATGCCTGCAACCAAGCCGCCCGGCAAAGGCCTCAGACGTACTGGCGAGGGTTGAGCCCGAGCAGGCAAAAGACCTCGTAGGGAATGGTCCCCCACCACAGGGCCAGTTCGTCGGCGGTAATCGCCCCCGGGCCGTCGCCGCCCAGCAGATGGATCTGGTCGCCGGGCGTGACGACGTCAAGGCCGGTGACGTCCACGGCGGTCAGCTGCATGCACACCCGGCCAAGGATGGGGACGCGCCGGCCGGCCAGACACATAAAACCCTTGTTGGAAAGGCCCCGGCTGTAGGCGTCGGCGTAGCCGGCAGCCACGATGGCAACCCGCATGTCGCGCTCGGCCACGTAGGTGCGACCGTAGCTGACGGACGCCCCGCGCGGCAGGTCGTGGACCGACACAATGCGGGTCGTGGTCTCCATGGCCGGCAACAGGCCCAGGCCCAGGCCCGCACGACTGGTGCCGGCAAAGGGATTGACGCCGTAGAGGGCAATACCCGCCCGGCGGGCATCAAAGCCGATGCTGCCGGCGTGGGCCAGGATGCCGGCGGAATTGCACAGCGAGGCCCGAAACGACAGCCCGCCGTGGCGCAGGGTCTGGCAGATGCGGGCAAAACGCGCCCCCTGCTCGGCCACGAAGTCAAAAGCGGCCGGATCATCCGCCGTGGCCAGATGGGAACTGACCATGGCCACTTCCAGGCAGGGCGTCTTGCCGAGCACCTCCGCGAGCCTTCCTGCGTCGGCCTCGGTAAAGCCCAGGCGAGCCATGCCGGTGTCGAATTTGAGCGCCACCCGGGCCGTGCGCGACAGGGCCGTGCAGGCGGCGGCCAGCCGATCGAGTTGGGCAAAGTCGTGGATAAAGGGGACGATGCCCTTTTCAATAGCCAGGGTGTCGTCTTCCGGGAGGACCGGCCCGAGCAGGGAGATGATCTCGGCGGTAAGGCCCGCCTCGCGCAGGGCCGCGCCCTCGGCCACCGAACCGATGGCAAAGGCCTGACACCCGGCGGCGGCCAGGGCCGCAGCAGTCTCCGCCAGCCCATGGCCGTAGGCGTCGGCCTTGACCACGGCAATGATCTGGCCGCCGTTTCGGCACAGCAATTCATAGTTCCGAACGATATTGGAGACCCGGACCAGGGTGCGCAGGTAGTTGTGTTCGATGGGCATAAAACGCTCCTTTACGGTGACGACCCGCCCGTACCTACGCCCATCGGCAGCGGTTTTCCAGCCGAATCAGCCGGCTGGCAGGGCGGGTTGAAAAGGCGTATAAACGGACCATGTCAAACGCCACGACCCATCGCACCATCCGCATCCTGCCGCCGGAACTGCAAAACCAGATCGCCGCCGGCGAGGTGGTGGAACGCCCGGCCAGCGTGCTCAAAGAGCTTATGGAAAACAGCCTTGATGCCGGAGCTTCCCGCATCGAGGCCAGCATCGAGGGCGGTGGCCGCACCGCCCTCATCGTCAGCGACGACGGCGGCGGCATGACGCCCGAAGAGCTGCCCCTGGCGCTCACGCGCCACGCCACAAGCAAGATCACCTCCATGGCCGAGCTGGAAACCATCGCCAGTTTCGGGTTTCGCGGCGAGGCCCTGCCAAGCATCGCCTCGGTGTCGCGCTTCCGCATTGCCTCGCGCCATGAGGCCTTTGAGGAAGGCGCGTTTGTGGCCGTGGAAAACGGCCGTATCCTGGAGCGCGGTCCGGCCGCGTTGGCCAAGGGGACACGCATCGAGGTGCGCGACCTGTTTGCCGCCGTGCCGGCCCGGCTCAAATTCCTCAAATCCGAGGCGGTCGAGACCAAACGGGCCACCGAACTTTTTGCCCGGGCGGCGCTCACCCGCCTGGACGTGGCCTTCAAGCTCACGGTCGGCGGCCGCACGGTCCTGCGTTTTCCGGCCGGCCAGACCCTGACCGCCCGGCTCGCCGGCCTGTGGCCGCCGGCCATCACCGAGGATCTTTTCGACGTGGCCTACGCTGCCGACGGCGTGAGCGTGACCGGGGTACTCGGCAAGCCGCTCAAGGCCCAAGGCAAGGCCGACCGCATGTATTTCTACGTCAACGGCCGCCCCGTCCTTGACCGGGTGCTCCTGGCTGCCGTGCGCGAGGCCTACAAAGGCCGGCTGCTGGCCCGGGAATACCCACAGGTGGTCATTTTCCTGACGATTGACCCGCAGGACCTCGACGTCAACGTCCACCCGGCCAAGACCGAGGTGCGCTTTCGGGACGAACAGACCATTTTTCTGCACTTGCGCCGGGCTGTTGGCGCGGCGTTGGACAAAGCGCTGGTCCTTCGCACCGTGCCGGCCCCCCAGCCGTGGGTCAAAGCCGACGGCGAAGCGCCGAAATTCGCCAGCCGCCGAGATTTTCTCGACGAGCTGGTGCGCGTCGACGCGCCGTCGCCCCATGAAACCACGCCGTCGGCCGCGTCCCTGCCCGACGGGTCAGGCTTTGGGCGCACCTCGTTTGCCGAAACCCTGCCGCCCCTGCCAGGGACCCCAGGAGCCGGCCGACCGGCTTCCGGGGTGGCGGAAGCCCCGGCCGCCCTGACCCGGCCCGGCCAGTTCGGACAGGCCGGGCAGCCCGGCTCGACCGGACAAGCGCGCCATTATGATCCACCGGCCGTGGCCCGCCGGGCAGCGGCCGCCCGGGACGCTGGCGACGCCGGCTATGCCGCTGAAGAAACGGCGTTGCGCGCCCGCACCCCTGAAGAACTGGAATCGGCCCTGCCCCCGGGGCTGCGCTATCTGGGCCAGTTCGACGACACCTATCTCATTGTGGATTTCGGCCGGGAGCTCGTGCTGGTGGACCAGCACGCCGCCCATGAGCGCGTCATCTACGCCGCCATGGAGGCCAGCGGCAGCCGGGGCCACAGCCGGCCGCTCGGGATGCCGGTGGAAATATCGCTCCATGCTTCGGAGCAGGCCCGGCTCCAGACGCTTTTTACCGAGCTTCGGGCCATGGGCTTTGTGGTGGAAACGCCGCGTCCGGGCATGGCCGCCATCACCGGCGCGCCGCCGGGGCTCACTGTTGGACAAGCCCGGGAATACCTTGGCGCGGCCCTGACCGGGCAGTCCAAGTCATTGCAGGATCTGTGGGTGCTCATGAGCTGCAAGACGGCCATCAAGGCCGGCACGCGGCTGACCGACGACGAGGCCGTCGCTCTGCTGGCCCAATGGGCCAAGGCTCCGGAACGCGACTACTGCCCCCATGGCCGGCCGGTGACGGTGCGTTTTGGCCGGCGCGAAATGGAAAAGATGTTCAAGCGCAAGTAACAGCCGGGAGCGGCTATGCCCCTCCCCGGCCCCAAAATCCGATTTCTTGGCAGAGGCTGGTGTCGTCTCCGCGAGATCCATGCCCGCAGAATGCAAGGCAACCACCCGGAAGACAACACTGTTTCTGGAAAAATGCCCGTACGTTGTCTTGTGAGGCACGCGGCCTAGAAAATCAGGATGCTGTAGCCCTCTTCGCTGTAGCGGGCCATGCCCGGATGACCATGCATATCGTCCAGAAGGACCATCCCCTCGGCCACGCAGGCTTCCTGGCTGCCAAGGACATGGGAGCAGGCCCGGCACACCCCGGCAAACAGCCCGAGCGCCTTGGTCTTTTCAAACAAGGCGTGCATGGGGTTGTCCGCCTTGGCCAATTGGGCCACAAGCTTCGTTGCCTCCCCTTCCAGCACCACTTTGGCTTCGTAGCCCTTCTCCCGGTAGTCAATGGCGTTTAGGAGCACGTGGACAAAGCACGACACGTCGCCCCGAAAGGCGAACAGCACGACTTTTTTCCCTGTTTTTTCTGCTTGTTCCATGGATTCTCCCTCCTTTGCCGGCCCTGTCGGCCGGTTTTTAGACCTTGCCCACCGGAGCCAGATAGATGGTGAATTCGCTCTCTCCATCCAGACCCAGAAGCGTATCGCAGGCTTCCTGGTCATAAGCGGCGATGGCGCAGGTCCCTGCCCCGATGGCCTCACAGGCCAGATAGAGGTTCTGGCAGACATGACCGGCGTCCAGGGCCATGACCTTGTAGGAGGCCTCGGCGTAACGCCATTCCATGCGCTCGGGCACGGCCGTCCAAAAAAACGTGACCGCGCCCCGGGACACAAAGCCCTGGTTGAAGGCGGCCAGGGCCACCTCCTCATCCAGATGTTCGATGCGGGCGGTTTCGACCAGGGCGTGCTCCACCGGCAGGTAGCGGTACAGGGCCGGCTCAAGCCCCCGCACCCTGTAGATGGCCAGATAAGTCTCAAAGGCGTGGCGGCAGCCGGCGGAGGGCACGGTGCGCAGTCCGCCGGCCAGCCCCGGAGCCTGGCGCAGCCCCTGGGTGGCCCACAGGAGAAAAGACAGTTCGTCCAGGGTCAAAAGCTCCCGGTGAAAACTGCGATGGGATTTGCGCCGGGCAATGGCCTCGGCCACCGACACGTCGCCAATGCCGGCCCACTCGCCGGGCCGGGGCAGGGCCAGCAAGGCCGCATCGGCCGGATACGGCTTTTGCAAGGGCGGGGGCGGCAGTCCCTGGTTCTGGGCGGTCTGAGAAAAGTCCACCATCTTGCGGATGCTGTCTTTCAAGAAAAACTTTAAGTCTCCGTCCATGCCCTGTACTCCCGGTCCGTTTCGCCCTCTTGCCCAGCGGCGATAGCGCCTGCGCCTCCCGGTCTGGTCTGACGCCCTGTCCGCCCGCCGCCTTGCAAGGCGCACCGTTCGATCAGACTTCCCCAGTCGGAACTCCAAAGAGCGCTGCCCGTTGGCTGCCGGAGCAGCCGTGGTTCCTGTCACGTCCCAACTGCGGCTGACTCCGTCGATCACCGACTCAATTGCCAGTCAGCCCCAGGAATCCCTTGAAACGAGTTTCCCATCAAGGGGGTCCGGGGGGGATTATCCCCCCCGGCCGCCGGAGGCATCTTTTCCTTCGTCCCCGGCCGCAGAGGCACTCTTCCCTCTTTTAACTACGCATAACTTTCCAAAATATCCCTTAAAACTGCCATATTCGGCTCGGCTGTGGCCAGGGGGGCCTTGGGTGTGGGGCCAAAGGGCGGCCGGTCGCTTTTCCAGAGGATGCCTATGGGGATTTTTTCACCCCACTCCAGGGCCTTTTCCAGGGCGGCGCGGCGGTCGGCGGGGTCATGGTCATTGCCGAGGCGGTAGCAGCGTTCCTTGTACCAGGCATACGTATTGACCTTGTTAAAGGAGACGCAGGGCTGGAGCACATCGATGAGCGCAAATCCGGGGTGGCTGACAGCGGCCGCGATCAATCCGGCCAGATGTTCGATATCGCCGGCAAAGCCCCGGGCCACGAAGCCCGCGCCCATGGTCACGGCCACGGCCAGGGGGTTAAACGGCTGGGAGGGCGCGCCGTGGGGCTGGGTCTTGGTTTTCTGGCCCAGGGGCGTAGTCGGGCTGGCTTGGCCTTTGGTCAGACCGTAGATCAGGTTGTCGTGGACGATGTAGGTCAAGTCGATATTGCGGCGGATGGCGGCCAGGAAGTGGTTGCCGCCTTCGCCGTAAGAGCAGCCGTCGCCGGATTCGGCAAAGACGGTCAAATCGGGATTGGCGAGCTTGATGCCGGTGGCGGCCGGCAGGGACCGGCCGTGCAGACCATTGAAGACATTGACCCGGATATAATGCGGGGCCTTGGCCGCCTGACCGATGCCGCTGGAAAAGACCACCTTGTGCGGCGGCAGTTTGAGTTCGGTCAGGGCCGCAACCACGGCCTTTCGGATGGAGAAATTGCCGCAGCCGGGACACCAGGCCGTTTCGAACTCGCCATACGGCGTTGCCGCGCTCATCGGGCCACCTCCAAAAGCTTGTCGACAATGAAACCCGCCGTAAACGGCAGCCCGTCGTAGCGGGCCACATGGGCGTCAAAGACATGGCCTGTTTCCCGACGGATGAGCTTGGCCAGCTGGCCGCCGAAATTGCCTTCCACCATGACCGTGCGCCGGGCCGCAGCTAAAAGCGGCACAAACGTGTCCGGCACGAGGGGATAGACCTGGCTGAAATGGAGCACGCTGGCCGGCTCGCCCCGCTCCCGCAGCATTTGCGCCGCTTCCAGGGCTGCCCCCAGGGTCGAGCCCCAACAGGTAAGCAGCATGGTCCCGGCCGCCTCGCCGTACAAGTCAGGCGGCAGGGCGGCCTGCATCATGCCGCCGAGTTTTCGCATCCGCTTGTCCTGCATGACCACGCGCACGCCCAGGTCTTCGGTCAGATGGCCGTCCGGGGTGTGTTCGTCGCTGTCGAGGACCACCGTCGTGGCGGCAAATCCCGGCACAAGGCGCGGCGAAACACCGGACGGGGTCACGGCGTACCGCTCGTAGCCGCCGACGTCAGCCACGGCAGTAAGCGGCCGGGGCACAGGCGGCAACTCGGCCAAAGCAAAGGGCTCGGTATCGCGAAACGAATCGGCCAGAAACTGATCGGTCAAAATGAAAACCGGCGACTGGAACTGCTCAGCCGTGGAGACCGCCCGGTGAGCCAGTTGAAAGCACTGGGACAGGTCGCCCGGGGCGAAGATGGCCCGGGGAAATTCGCCGTGTCCGGCGTAGAGGACCAGATCGAGGTCGGCCTGCTCGGTGCGGGTGGGCAGTCCTGTGGCCGGGCCGGGGCGCTGGGCCACGACAATGACCACCGGGGTTTCGAGCATCCCGGACAGGGACACGCCCTCGACCATGAGGGCGAACCCGCCGCCGGAGGTGGACACCAGGGCGCGTCCCCCGGCGTAGGCCGCGCCGAGGGCCATGATGACGGCGGCAATCTCGTCTTCGGCCTGTTCCACCACCACGCCCAGGGCGTCGGCATGGTCGATGACCGTCTGCACCACGGAGGTGCCGGGCGTCATGGGATAAAACGAACAGAAATTGATGCCGGCAGCCAGTGCGCCCAGGGCAATGGCTTCGTTGCCGTGAAGCAGAAGGCGTTTGCCCTGGTGCGTCGGCGGAGCCAGACAGGCAAAAGCGGCCTGCTGGCTGGCGGTCCAGTCCATGGCCGCAGCAAAAACCGCCAGATTGGCGGCCACGACGTCCTCGCCCTTCCTGGCGAATTTTTCCCGGACAAGGCCGGTGATCCAGGCCGGATCGAGACACAACAGTGCGCCGAGCACGCCCAGGGCGGCCATGTTCTCGTAAAGCGGCTTGGGACAAAGATCCTTGTAGGGGATGGCCAGTCCGGGCAAGCCGTCCAGGCCGGCGGCGGCATCGGCCAGGACCAGAGCCCGGGGCGTCAGGCGGTCTTTGTGGATAGCCAGGGTGTCGGCGGACAGGGCCACCAGCAGATCAATGGAATCGGTCGGGGCTAACACGCCCTTGGCATCCACGCGGATGGCGAAGGTGTTATGCCCGCCCCGGATACGCGACTGGTAGTCCTGGGTGACGACGAGGGCGTAACCGGCCCGTGCCAACGCCCGGGCCAGAAACTCGCCCACCGTGACCAGCCCCTGGCCGGCCTCGCCCCCAATGACAATGTTGACGGATGACGCAGCCATGAAAAACTCCCTTGGACGAAAGGAGGGCCGCCCACGACGGGCGCGGGCGGCCTGAAGCGTTGGTGCGCCGGGCATGGCGCAGGGGCTAGGCGTTGACCGGCGGCGTGAAGACCCGGGTGGCCAAGTCTTTGTCGAGCATGAAGGCGCCGCCCGAGGTCTGGTCCACGAGCTTGAGCTTGGAAATCACATCGGCCACGTTGGCTTCTTCTTCCACCTGCTCGTCGATAAACCACTTGAGGAAGGAAGCCGTGCCGTGGTCGCGTTCCTCCAAGGCCAGATCCATGAGCTTATAGATGCGCGCCGTCACCCCTTCTTCGTGTGCCAGGGCGTCCTCAAAGACGGCCAGAGGCGAGGCCCAGTCATGGGGTGGAGCTTCTATGGCCTGCAGGATGACCCGGCCGCCGCGTTCCACGATGTAGTTATAGAACTTCTGGGCGTGAAACTTCTCTTCCTGGTCCTGTACATGCATCCAGTTGGCAAAGCCCATCAGCCCCTTGTCCTCAAAATAGGTGGCCATGGATACGTACAGGTACGCGGAATAGAGTTCCCAATGGACCTGATCGTTGATGGCCTTTTCCATGGTCTTGGACAGCATACGTTAATCCTTCTTCCACAGACCGTGAAGATTGCAGTACTCACGCGCACTGACCGTGGCCGCCTCGATGCAGAACCTGGCCTCGGGAGCCTGCCCGGGTTTGAGGAACTGGCGATACGCCTTGCCGTCGGCGACAAGCTCAATCCACTCGATATAATGCTTTTCTTCCATGGGGTGGGCCACGGCCCCGACCTTGACCAGATAGCCGCCGTCGATTTTCTCGATCACCGGGACATGCTTTTCCTTGGCCGCGTCCACGGTGTTCTCGGTCATAAGCTTCATGGGCGCGCCGCAGCACACCAGTTCGCCGCCGCCGGCATGGAGGACTTCAACGATATTGCCGCACAGTTCGCACTTGTAGATTTCCAGTTGCTCAGCCATGTCTTATACTCCTTTATAGGTCCCCGATGGATCTGACCGCTGACGGCCGGGTCGGGGAGACCCAAGCCGGCGGGGACAAGCAACACCTTGTATTTCCATAAAACACTTCTTGGGCTGTTAGGCAACCCCCGGACGCAAATGGAGAGGAAAGGACCGTAAAGATTTCGCCGGATCGACCGATGATCCTGGCACGGGGAGAGTCCCGGGGAGGAAATCGCCATGTCCGCTATCCGCCTGTTTCCGGCCGTCCTGGCCGTCTGTTTTCTGACTGCGGCAGCCGATCCCGGGCTGCCCGGCGAGGCCATGGCCGGCACTTCCGCTCCCATTCCGACCACACTGACCATCCGTGACGTGAGCGAGCCGCCGACCCCGTCCACGCCGGCCAAGCCCTTTGTTCCCCGGCCGGCCAAACGCAAATCGCGCCGGGCCAAGCCGCACAGACGGCAGCCTGCGCCGCCCAAGGCCCAGGCCCCGGCTCCCACGAGCCGCAATCCGGCCGCTCCCAGGCTTGAGCAGCGCTACGAGGCGCCGACCGAATCCATCTATCCCCTGGACCCGGAACCGGCCAAGGCCCCGGCCCAGACACAGGGCCAGACTCCGGGCAAGACGCCGGAACCCAAGCCCGCGCCGGCGACCTTCCCGCCCGAACCGGCCCCGAAACCGGCGCCGACTCCGGCCCCGGCCGCCAAATAAGGAGACCATCATGAAGACCAGTCGCTTAATGGGCCTTATGCCCCTTCTCCTGGCGGCAGTTTTCTCGCCGCTGCTCATGGGAGCCTTGTGCGGTTCGGGCAAAACCCCGCCGCCGATACAGTATCCCGACGTGGCCATGGCCATGGCCGCCGATCTCGACCGCCAGCTTGGGCCGCGCCTGGGCATGGGCAGCCCGGACAACAGTCGGGGCCTTTACTGGCTGGTCATCACCACCCCGGCCGATCTCAACAATCTGGAACGGGCCTCGCCGCTTTCGCGGCTCATGGGCCAGGAACTCTATGCCGCCTTTGTCGGCATGGGCTACAATGTCCAGGAAATCCGCAAGGCCAGCGACATCATCTTCAATCGCAGCCAGGGCGAGTTCGTGCTCACCCGGGACACCAAGGCCCTGGCCACCAAGCGGGCCACGGCCACCCTGGTCCTGGCCGGCACCTACGCCGTGACCCCGGCCGGGGTACGCTTTTCCCTTGAGGTCATCGACGCCCGCAACAACAACATCATCGCCGCCGCAAGCCGAACCCTGCCCATGGACGCCACCGTCGGGGCCATGGCCGGGGTGAGTCCCACGGCCTTTGTCGCGCCGACGGTCTCCACCACCGACCCGGCCACGTTTGAACGGGAAATGACCCCGTATATGACCCGCCACTGGTAGCCACCCGGCCGGATGGGGCGACCCGTCCGGCCTTCTTGCCAGGATCGTCGCCATCCCCTATTGAGCAGGCATCACCTCAAAGAGATAAGGATGGCAGCATGACCGATCACCGCCACGTCCTCGTTGTGGAGGACAGCCGCGTCCAGGCCAAGATCATCTCCCAGCATATCGCCGGCTGTACGCCCTTCCCCACCATCGTGGCTCACTCCCTGGCCGAAGCCGAGCAGGCCATGACGGCCCGGCGCGAGTCGATTTTCGTGGCCATCCTGGATCGAAATCTCCCCGACGACCCGGACGGGCGCATCGTCCCCCTGGCCAAGTCGCTCGGCATTCCCTCGGTGGTCATGACGGCCAGTTTCTCCGAGGAGGTGCGAAAACTGCTTCTCGAAGACAATGTCGTGGATTATTTCATCAAGACCATGGCCGAAATGGAGGCCATGGAACGGTTGATCGAACGGTTGTACAAAAACCAGTTCGTGCGCGCCCTGGTGGCTGACGACTCCAAACTCTTCCGGGCCCGGCTCTCGGGGCTGCTTACAAATCTCAACATCCAGGTGCTGGAAGCCGAAGACGGCCGCCAGGCCCTGGATGTCCTGGCCGCAAACGACGACATCCGGCTGGTCATCACCGATTACAACATGCCAAATCTCGACGGGTTCGGGCTGATCGAGGAGATTCGGGCCGGCAAACCCAAGGATAAATTGGCCATCATCGGCGTCTCGGCCGAAGGCGGCCACCAGACCGTGCGGTTTCTCAAGGTCGGGGCCAACGATTTCCTGGTCAAGCCTGTGGAGGTCGAGGAATTCACCTGCCGGGTGCACATGCAGCTCGACATCCTCGACTTGCTGCAGCATTGCCGGGAGTTGGTCGCCAAAGCCAACGCCTAGTCATGGTATTCGGTTCAGTGGTCGGTCTGTCGCTTCGCCGCTGGCTGGCGGCCCTGGCCTGTGCGGCAGGTCTCGCAGCGGCCGGGCTTGTGGCCGCCCGGTACGCCCCCCTGCCCTTTCCCCTGTCCGCGCTGACGCCCCCTCCCTCCACGGTGGTTGCGGCCCGAAATGGCCAGCCCCTTCGCCTGTTTCTGGCCCCGGATGAGGCCTGGCGCTTTCCGGTGCGCCTGCCGACGGTGTCCCCCATCCTGCCGCAGCTGGTCATTGCCGCCGAGGACCGCCATTTCTACAGCCACCCCGGGATCAACCCCCTGGCCCTCTTCCGGGCTGCGGCAGCCAACCTCGCGGCCGGGCGGGTGGTCTCCGGCGGCTCGACGATCACCATGCAGCTGGCCCGGCTGGCCCGGCCCCGGGAACGCACCCTGGCCGCCAAGTTGGACGAGAGTCTGGCCGCCTTGGCCCTGGAACGCCGGCTCTCCAAGGACGCCATCCTGGAGCGCTACCTCAACATGGCTCCCTACGGCGGCAACATTGTGGGCGTCGGCGCGGCCAGCACGCTCTATTTCGGCAAAACGCCCGACCGGCTGTCCCTGGCCGAGGCCGCGCTGTTGACTGTTCTGCCCCGCTCGCCCCTGCGCCTGGACCCCGTGCGCCATCCCGAGGCGGCCAAGGCGGCCCGCAACCGGCTCTTGGCCGCCATGGCTCGCCTGGGGATCGTGACCGACGCAGCCGCCCGGGAGGCAGCCCAGGCGCCGGTGCCCCACGCCCTTGTGCGCCTGCCTTTTGACGCGCCGCACTTCAGCCAGATGGCCCGGGAGCTTGGCGGCGACGCCGCGCGCATCGACACGACCCTGGACCCGGGCGCGCAAAAGACCGCCACGGACATTCTGCGGTCCAGGTCGCGCTGGCTGGCCGGCCAGGGCATCGGCAGCGTGGCCGCCGTGGTCCTCGATCCGGGCAGCCGCGAGGTCCGGGCCATGGTCGGCGGCACGGACTGGTTCGGCGACGCCCGCTTTGGCCAGATCAACGGCGCAACCATCCGCCGTTCTCCCGGCTCGACGCTCAAGCCCTTTCTCTACGCCCTGGCTATGGACCAGGGGTTGATTTTTCCCCAGAGCCAGCTGCTCGACATTCCCACCAGCTTTGCCGGGTATACCCCGAAAAACTACGACGGACTTTTCCTTGGCCGGGTCAGTGCCGAGCAGGCCCTTATCACCTCGCGCAACATTCCGGCCGTGCGGCTGTTAAACGAGGTCGGGCCGACCCCATTTTTGGAGCTGCTGCGCCGGGGGGGGCTTGCCACGCTGGATAAGCCGGCGGCCCATTACGGCCTGTCGCTGATCCTTGGCGGCGGTGAAACCACGCTCCTGGCCCTGACCAATTGCTACGCCGCCCTGGCCGACGACGGCCGCGCCCTGCCGCCGGCCATCCTGGCCAAACGGCCGGCCGTGCGCGGCGACCGGCTCTTTTCGCCTGAAGCCTGCGCCTTCGTGACGGGCATCCTCACCCGCCTGGAACGCCCGGATCTGCCCACCTCCTGGGAACGCGCCCTGGCAGTGCCGTCGGTGGCCTGGAAGACCGGCACATCCTTTGGCCACCGCGACGCCTGGGCTATCGGCGTAAGCGCCGAACACGTCATCGGCGTGTGGGTCGGCAACATGGACGGCACGCCCATTGCCGGCATTTCCGGCGCGGTCCAGGCCGGGCCGATTCTCTTTGAACTGTTTCGGGCCTTGGAACCGCGCGGGTCCAAACCAGCCGTCAAAGCGGGCCTCAACATCACCGAAATCGAGGTCTGCGCCGACAGCCGGCAGCTGCCAGGCCCGGACTGCCCCAGGCGCGTCACGGCGACCATCATCCCAGGCCGCACCCGCCTTGGCCCCTGCCCGGTTCACCGACGAATGCTGGTCGATGCGGCCACGGGCGAACGCCTCGGCCCCGACTGCCTAGCCGGGCGTGAGGCCAAAACCGTGGCTGTAGCCGAATATCCGGCCGAATTGGTCAGCTGGTGGCGAAGCGTGGGCATCCCCTTCGAGACGCCCCCGCCGCCGGCCCCCGACTGCGCAGCTGCCGCCGGCGACGGATTGCAGATCATTTCGCCCAGTCCGGCCACGGTCTATGCGGTGCGCCCGGACATCCCGGATACGTTCCAGCAGATTGCCCTCACCGCCGACACCCCGGCAGCGGCCACTCGGCTGTCGTGGTACGTGGACGGGGTGCTGGCCGCCCAGGGCGCTCCCGGACAACGGCTTTTCTGGCATCCAACCCCTGGCGCGCACCGCGTAGCCGTGGCCGACGATCAGGGCCGCAGCCACGCCGTCACCGTGCACGTCGAAACATTCGCCGCGGAGAACCAACCATGAGCACTATTCTGGATTTTTCGATCTTCCCGCTGGATAAGGGCGAAAATCTGTCGGCCTATGTGGCCAGGGCCATCCGCATCGTGCGCGCCTCCGGCCTGCCCTACGTCTTTTCCCCCATGTCCACGAGCATCGAGGGCGAATGGGACGAGGTCCTGGCCGTTGTCACTCGCTGCAAGGAGGAACTGGAGAAAGATTGCGGCCGCATCCATATCGCCATCCGCATCGACTGGCGCTCCGGTCCGGCCGGAAGGATCACGGCCAAAATCGAAGCCGTGGAGGAAAAACTGCGCCAGGATTGACGACGCCTGCCGATCAGGTGCGGAATTGCTGTGCGGCAAAACGGTTCCACCCGTTGCCAAGCAACGTCCCCAAAGGTACAAGGTAGACCGATCACAACGGTTCCCGACCCCCCGGACCGAGAGTCGGCCCGGGGGGTCGGCCACCACGCATGCACCGAAACGCCGAGGAGTGGACCATGCTCGACCAGCTCGCCCAGATCAACATGAGCATATATTTCCAGACTGTCGTCTTTATTGCCCTCATGGCGATCATCATCCGCCTGCACTGGAAAATTGGTTCCGTCGCCCATATGATCCTGTTCGCCGTCAAATACTTCGTCTTCATCCTTATCTTCATCTATCTGTTTCTCAACTGGGCCAGCGACGTCAATCCGTCGCTTCGCAACAGCAGCATTCTCATCATGACTTTGATCAATCTCTATATGCTCTGGCAGGTTGTCATCGCCGCCGTGGAACTGCCCTATCGCCGCGCCCTCAACAGCTGTGTCGAAGGCGTGTGCACGGCTTCGGATATGGAACAGGCCTTCATTACGGGCAAGCGGTTCTACAAGGTCCGCTACCTCTTCGCCTCTCTGACCAGCGGCACGGCTCCCTGGCATTTCCTGCGCGGCATCGCGGCCGAGCGCACCCGGGACGATCTGCACCGCGTCTTTATCGGCGTCGATACCACAGCCTCAGTGTTCGGCTCCAAGCTCTATTACCATTTCCTGCGCAACCAGATCGCTGCCGATAAATCCATGCCGGCCGACAAGCGTTCCGAGCGCCTGCGCGCCGTGGACACCCTGGCCCGGGACCAGTGGCTGACGGAAAAGACCAGTGTTTTCCTGAACAATCTGTTGACTGCCCCGGAAGATCTCCTCGACGCCGGGCTCAAGGATTCACTGATTGACGAAGGCAAGATGGTCTGATCCGCCCTCCTTCGGCTTGAGCCTTGTCCTGATCCGGGACCGGCTTCATGGCCCCGGGCCAGGGCCGGGACAGCCCGCTCCTTCGTTGCGACCAGCTTGTCACCGGCCGCCGACCATCCCCGTTTTGCCCGGAGCGCCGGGCAAAACGGGATAAGGACGCCGCGCCATGCCCCTTCGCCGCCTGACGCCATTGCCCCGGCTTCTCCTGATCCTTCTGGCCGTTGTCCTGGCCGAGAGCGGAATACTTTGGGCCGGCTGCTTGCCGGCCACTCTGGGCATTGCCGTCGACGCCGGACACGGCCCCAGGCTCCCAGGGGCCACCAGCGCCTCCGGCGTGGCCGAATATCGCTTCAACGACCGGCTGGCCGGCAACGTCGTGGCCGCCCTCAGGGCGGCCGGCTTTCCCAAGGCCTTTCGCATTGACCCGACCGGACTTGATCTGTCCCCGGCCGGCCGGGCCAAGCAGGCCAACGCGGCCAAGGCCGGCCTGCTCATCTCCATCCACCATGACTCGGCCCAGCCGCAGTTTTTCACCAGCCACACGGAAAACGGCAAGACCATGCGCTTTTGCGACCTCTTTGCCGGCTATTCAATTTTCTATTCCGGCCGCAACCGACACCCCGACGACAGCCTGGCCCTGGCCCGGCTCATCGGCCGGCAGATGCGCCGGGAGGGCTTGCCCTTTACCCGCCACCACGCTGCCGACATCCCGGGTGAGCGCCGGCCTCTGGTGGATGATCAGGTGGGTGTCTACCGCTACGACGGATTGGCCGTGCTCCACGCCGCAGCCATGCCGGCGGTGCTGGTGGAGGCCGGGGTCATCGTCAATCGGGCTGAGGAAACGGCCCTGGCCGGCGAGGAGCGCCAAACGCAAACAGCCCGGGCGATTGCCCGGGCTGTGGTCAACTGGTGTGCGGGCTTGCGCCCGTAATCAGGCGCTGATGGCGGCCAGACGTTCCCAGGCCAAGGCCCGGGCCTTCTCGGCCAGTTGGAGCATTTCCGGCTTGGACACCTGATCGTCGGCTCCGACGGCCTCGCCCTTGTGGCGCAGGCTGTCGGTGATAAGCGAGGAGAAAAGGATCACCGGCAACTGCTTGAGCACCGGGTCTTCCTTGACTTTCCTGGTCAGGCTGTGGCCATCCATGGCCGGCATCTCGATGTCGGACACAAGGACATGCACAAAATCGGTGATGGGCCGATTCTCGGTGGCCGCCGCCGTCTTCCACTCGAGCAATTGATCCCAGGCGATGCGGCCGTTTATGGTGCGCGTCACCTCAAAGCCGGCCTTTTCCAGCGACGTGCCGATCATGCGGCGGATGGTGGTCGAGTCGTCGGCAATAAGCGCCTTGAAGATCATGTCCTTGTCCGGCAGCTCTTTTTGCCGCTCGACAAAGACTTCCTCGTCAAGTTCCTTGAGCGCCAGTTCCGGATTGAGATCGGCCACGATCTTTTCCATGTCCAAAATAAAGACCACCCGGGTATCGAGCTGGACCACGCCGGTCACGGAATTGCCGGAATAGGTCTGGACCTGGATGCTTGGCGGCTCGATCTGCTCCCAGCTCAGACGATGGATACGGGTGACGCCGGACACCCGGAAGGCGCTGACCACCCGGTTAAATTCCGTCACCACCACCTTGTCCGAGGCATTGTGCGAACGGTCCTTGCCAAGCCACAGACTGAGGTCCACCAACGGCACGACCTTGTTGCGCAAGTTAAACGTCCCCAAAACGCAAGGATGCGGCGTCTGCGGCATCTCTGTGACCTTGGGCAACCTGATGATCTCCAGCACCTTGGCAACGTTGACCCCGTAATAGCCAACGTAAGTCTTGCCCGACGACGTCGGCTCCTCCAGATAAAATTCAACGATTTCGAGTTCGTTGGTACCGGATTCAAGGAGGATATTGGTATTGCTGCTCATGCGGGCGGATCTCCCCTTCGCACTCAGGGCTGGGTGGAATTGACGATCAGTGTCACTTTGTTGATGTATGCCGTTCGTTTCAAAAAAAGCAAGAGCTCCGTCGGGGATGCGGCTATTTGACAGCAGATTATTTTTCCGCGATACAAAGAAAAATGGAGTGCCCTTCCCTCTGTGTAACAGCGCGTCGACGCGGGAACATGCCATGTCCAGACGTCTGTTGTGTGCCATTTTGGCTTCATTGGCCGCCTTGGCCTTCCAGTCGTGGCCGGGGCCGGTCCTGGCCGGTGAATCAATCCATCCTGTGACAGTGCTCGTATTCCATCGCCCACCCTATTATCTGCTCAACGAAGGCAAGGCTGCTGGGGGTTTTCTCCTCTTGGCCGCCCTGGAGGTCTTTGACCGGGCCAGGATTCCCGTCACGGTGCGGGAAATGCCGCCGGGGCGCATCGTCGCTACCGTCGCCGACGGCAAAAGCCAGGTCTGCGCCGTGGGCTGGATCAAAACCCCGGAGCGCGAGGCATTTGCCCGCTTCAGCCTGCCGCTGTACCGCAACCAGCCGGTGGCAGTGGCCATCAGCCGTACCCTGCCTATGGCGTCGGCCCCGCCGCCGAACCTGGCCGACCTACTTCGCACGGAACTGCACTGGGGGCTTCGCGAGGGATTTTCCTATGGGAAGCATTTCGACAAGGCCTTTGCAGAACACCCCCCACGCTCCGTCAAACGCTTTTCCGACACCACCCATCTGGTGGAGCTTGTCGCTCAGGGCCGCCTTGACGCCATGCTGGTCGATCCTGAAGAACTGGCCTGGATAATCAGCCAAAAGCCGGAGCTTGGCGCCCACATCCGGCTGCTCCAGTTGGCTGATGCGCCGCCCGGGGTTGAGCGCTCCATCATGTGCAGCACGGCCGTCCCGCCCGAAACAATCGCCCGCCTCGACGGCGCCGTCACCGAATTCCTCGCCACGGACCAATACCGCGACATGACCAGCCTGTCCCTGCCGCACTGAGGCCGAGGCCGGGAGTCCCCGGTCAGAACTTGCGGTCAAGCAGCAGATGGGAAAAGTAGCCGAGCACCGTGGCTACATAGTAGGGAATAAACGGCTTCCAGGGCAGCCCGAGCAGGAGCATGGGGGCCAGCAGGACGGAGCTGGGGATTAAAAGGGCCGCCCACCAGGAATGGGTCCAGCCTCGATGGGAGCCTATGGCCGGCAGCAAAGCGCAAAAACCCAGTACCGCCGCATAGCGGTACTGCTCACGAAAGATGAGGAATCCGTCCACGACCAGGGCTGCGCCGTAAAAAAAACGCCGCCCCTTGGAGTCGGTGTCCACATCGGGGAACAGCCCGCCCAAAACGGAAAAAAGCCCGAGGCAAATCGAGGTCTCAAACCCGGGGCGGTAAAACCCAAGCCATGACGCCCCGGCTACGGCCGCCCCGGTGACCGCAGCCGCACCGGCAATGTGCATCTTGTATCCCGGCATGGGAGGCTCCCTAGCATCGCCGGCCCGACCAGGCAACCGCCGGAGACGGGCAATTGTCGTCTTGACGCGGCCTGCTTCCCCCGGCTAGGACCAGTGATTGCCAACTCTCAAACCGGAAGCACGCCATGCCCCGTACTCGTTCCCTGACCACCCGCACCCTTCCCCTGGCCCTGGCCATTGCCCTGCTCCTGGCCGTCGCCCAATTCGCCGCCGCTGGTCCCGTCGTGGAGCTTTATGTCACCAGCTGGTGCCCCTACTGCACCAAAACCAAAGCCTACTTTGACGGCAAGGGTATCCCCTACACCGTCTACGACATCGACAAGGACCCGGCCGCCAATATGCGCTTCAAGCGCTATGGCGGGCGCGGCGTGCCGCTGGTCATGATCGACGGCGCCGCCATTGCCGGCTATTCCGTGGCGGAATTTGAAAAGGCCCTGGCCGCCCCCAAAACGGCCCAGTCCCATCCCAAAATCGCCACCCCGTAGGGCTCACTCCGGTTCTTCCCGTTCTGGTTTGCCGGGAACTGCTCCTTTATAATGGAATGTTTCATTGCATGAAAAACTGCGTTGTTTTTGATGCATCCGACATACATTTTTTGTTCCCGTTTCCTGCCGCCACGGGTCTGGTCTTTGCACAGACCCGACCTTTTCCCTTGGAGTTGCCGTGACCAGCCTGCCATATTGTTTCAGCCAACGTGCCCACAACATCAAGATTTCCGCCACCAAGCTCATGCCCATGCTGGCCAGCGAGATCGGGGGCTGCGTCTCCCTTGGCCAGGGCGTGCCGTCCTTTGCCACCCCGCCCCACGTGGTCGAGGCCGTGTGCCAGGCGCTAACCGATCTGCCCTCGGCCGGGAAATATTCCCTCCAGCCCGGAACCGTGGAACTGCGCCGGGCCGTGGCCGATTTGCTGGCCGCCGAAAAACAGCTGCTGGCCGATCCGGAACGGGAAATCGCCATCACCGTGGGCGGGATGGAAGCACTGTTGTGCGCTGTCTTGTGCCTATGCGAACGCGGCGACGAGGTTATCGTCCCGGAGCCGTTTTATCCCTCCCATGTGGAGCAGGTGCTGTTGGCCGAAGCCCGTCCGGTTTTTGTTCCCCTTCGCCGCCACGACTGGAGCCTTGACCCCGAGGCCGTGGCCGCTGCCGTCACCCCGCGCACCCGGGCAATTATCATCAATTCGCCGCACAACCCCACCGGCTCGGTCTTTGCCAAGGCCGATCTGCTGGCCGTGGCCGAGATTGCCCTGCGCCACGGTCTGTATGTCGTCTGCGACGACACCTACGACGCCCTGGCCTATGACGAACCGGCCTTTTCCCTGGCCAGCCTGCCCGAGCTTCGGCCCTGGCTCGTGGCCGTGGGCAGCTTTTCCAAACGCTTTGCCCTGACCGGCTGGCGCGTGGGCTACGCCTTTGCCCCGGAACCGATCATGGCCCAAATGCTCAAGGTCCACGACTGCACGGCCATTTGCGCCCCCACCCCGTCGCAGATCGCCGCCCTGGCCTCGCTGACCGGCCCCCAGCACATCTACACCGGGTTCCTCAACGCCCTGCGGGACAGACGCCGGCGCATCATGGAGCGCCTCGACGCCATCCCCGGCATCGCCTACAATGCCCCGGGCGGGGCTTTTTACATCATGGCCCGCTACGAGCTGCCGGGCGCGCCCATGGATGTGGCCACCCGGCTGATCCGGGAAGCCCGGGTGATCACCATTCCGGGCGACAGCTTCGGTCCGGGCGGGGCACAGAGCCTGCGGCTGTCCTTTGGCGGCGACATGGCCGAAATCGACACGGCCTGCGACCGCCTGGACGCATGGCTGCGAGGGCAATGAGCCGACCCGAAGCCCGTGCAGCCCGTGCCCGTATTCCCAACCGCCGCAAAGGACAGGACATGACCACCGGGGATGACGCCGGCATAGGCTACAGCGACGGCTCGGAAGCCTGGCTGCACACATTTTTTACAGACCACGCCGTCAACGAATACGAGCTCTATCCCAAGGATGCCTCCTGGGCCGTGCGCTACCATCTCTCGCCGCGCCGAAAGACCTTGCTCTCCTGGATCGATTTCGGTCCGGGCGGCCGCATCCTGGAACTCGGAGCCGGCTGCGGGGCGCTGACCGCCCATCTGGCCAGCCTGCCCCATCGCATAACGGCCGTGGAAGGCTCCCCGGACCGGGCGGCCGTCATCCGCGCCCGCCTTCCAAACGCTCCCAATCTGGAGATCATCGCCGCCAACGCCGTGGGTCTGCCCTACGACGGCCTCTTCGATGTGGTGACTCTGGTCGGCGTTCTGGAATACGCCGGGGCCTTTGTGGACGGCCCCGAGCCGTATGCCAGGCTCCTGGCCGAAGCCCGGCGCTATCTCGCCCCGGACGGCTGCTTGATCCTGGCCCTGGAAAACCGCCTGGGACACAAATACCTGGCCGGGTTGCCCGAAGACCACACCGGCCGGCCCTATGACGGCATAAACGGCTATCCCGGCGGACCCGGGGTGCGCACCTTTGACCGGCCGACCCTGGAGGCCATGCTGGGTCGGGCCGGTTTTGCCGCCACCCGCTGGCACTATCCGTCTCCGGACTACAAAATGCCCGACGCCGTCGTCAGCCAGGCGGCGCTCACCCGTGACGGCTTTTCCGTTTTGCCGCTCCTGGAATTGCCCACGTCCGACCCGGGCGGCCGGGCCGTGCCGGCCTTTGGCGAACGCCAGTTTTTGCGTTCGACCCTGTCCGGCGGTGTGGCCGGCCATTTCATGAACTCATTTCTTGTCCTGGCCGCTGCCCGGGAGGACGCCCCCCTGCTTGCCGCCAACGCCGGGACCCTGGCCGTGGCGGTCAATGCCGACTCCTGCCCGCCGCATTTCCAGACCATGACCCGGTTTGTGGACAAAGGACCGGACGGCGTGGTCGTGACCCGGCGAAACCTCCACCATCTCCCGCCCCTGTCCTTTGCCGCCGGCCGCCAGCAGATAAAGGCCAGCGAACCGTATCACCTCGGCTACGCCAGCTTTCTGGAGATGATTGTGGATGCGGTGGAAGACGGCGACCCGGCCCGGGCCGGCCGGCTGCTGATCCAGTGGATGGAACGGGTCGCCTCCCGGGCCAGACCCGGCAACCCGGCGTTGGCGGCTGATTTTGGCGCCTTTGGCCGCAACCAGCTTGGCGCGGACCTCTACCCGGGCCACGACAACGAACACTGGCTGCCCGGCAGTCTCCTGGACGCCCATCCCGGCAACGTGCTGCGCCATCCTGGCACGGGCGATGTGCGCTATATCGACCTCGAATGGCAGCTCGCCTGCCACATCCCCCTGCAACTGCTCATTGACCGGGGCGTCAATCTCGTCGGGCAAAAACTTAAGGCCCAGGCCCGCTACCTGGGGCTGTCCGAGACGGCCGGCCTGCCCCCGGCCATGGACCGAATGCTCGCCCGCCATCCCCTGTCGCGCCGGGCCGACACCGACTCCCTGGCCCGCTTTACCCACTGGCTCTTTGCCGCCGTGACCAGCGGCAGCCTGGACCACCGCCTCCCGGGCGTTGCCCCATAAATTCCTTCCCCGTCGCCGCCCAGTGGCGTACACGGTGACCGGCATCACGCCGCTCAAGGATTACACGCCTATGATACAGTCAACCACCCCAGCCGGGCCGCAGCCGGTTGCGCGTCCGGCCTTGGCCATGATCGGGGTCAACCTCATGGTTTTTATGGCCACGCTGGATATGAGCATCGTCAACGTGGCCCTGCCCACCCTGACGGAGAGCCTGGACACGGATTTCGCCACCATCCAGTGGGTCATTTTAAGCTACGTGCTGGTCATTGCCAGCCTGCTGCTCCTGATCTCGCGCCTGGGCGACATGCGCGACAAGAAACGCATTTTCTCCGCCGGGCTGGTTCTTTTCATCCTGGCCTCGCTGTGCTGCGGCCTGTCCCCGTCGGTGTACTGGCTGATCGGCTTTCGGGCGCTCCAGGGCATCGGCGCGGCCATGAGCCAGTCCCTTGGCATGGCCATCGTGACCCAGATCGCCCCCCCGGCCAGCCGGGGCCGGGCCTTGGGCTTCATCGGCGGCACCGTGGCCATGGGCCTCATGATCGGGCCGCCCCTTGGCGGGGTTATCATCGGTCTGGCCGGCTGGCGGGCTCTGTTTCTCTTAAACGTCCCGCTCGGCATCCTGGCCTTTGTGGCCGTTCGCCGCTACATGCCCTCGCTCCCTCCGGTACGCCAGGGGGAGCAGTTCGATGTGCCCGGGGCCATTCTCGCCTGCCTGACCCTGGCCTGCTACTGCCTGGGCATGACCTTCATGCAACGCCACGGGCTGACTGATCCGCTCGCCTTGGGCCTGCTTGGCATAAGCGCCGCCGGTATGGCCGCCTTTATCGTTGTGGAGCGCCAAAGCGCCTCCCCCATGCTCGACCTGTCGCTTTTTTCCAATCCTCTGGTATCGCTGCCCCTGGCCATGTCCGTCCTGGTGTTCATCACCGGGGCCAGCGGCTTTATCATGCCGTTTTTCCTGCAATCCGCCCAAGGCCATAGCGTCACCCAGGTGGGTCTTATGCTGATGATCCTGCCGGCCTCCATGGCCATCACGGCCCCACTCTCCGGCTCCCTGGCCGACCGCTACGGCACGCGGGTCATAAGCCTCGTAGGGCTTCTCGTGCTCCTTGGCGGCTGTCTGGCCCTGGGGACGCTGACCGAGCACACGCCCTGGTGGGGTTACCTGCTGCGTTCCATGCCGGTGGGCCTTGGCATCGGCATCTTCCAGGCCCCCAACAACTCCACCATCATGGGCCAGATGCCGCCCCACCGCCTGGGCGTCGGGTCGGGACTGGCCAACTACGCCCGGGTGTTTGGCCAATCAACCGGCCTGCCGCTGGTGGGGACGATCTTTTCCGGACTGGTGGCGGCTTCCGGAACGGTGGCCAGCCACGCTGATTTCACCAACGCCCCGCCAGCCGCTCTGGCAGCCGGCGTGGCCGGCGTGTTCCACGCCCTGTCTGGCATGTTGGTGCTGGCCATCGCCCTGGCGGCCTGGGCCTGGAAATTGGAAACCGCCAAGGCCCGCAAGGCGCGTTCCTGATCCCCGGCTTCAGGCTGCGACCGGACTGTCTGGCTCCACCGGACTGACCGGCTCGAAAAGCTCCCGGCGCACCCGTTCGCGCTCGCGGTCGATCTGCTCGTCTGTGGCCCCGAGTTCGTGGAGCAGATAGGCGGTCATGGACAGGGCGATCTCGCCCTCCCCGGAAAAGACCGCCTGGGCTCCGGCCCGGCGCTGAGCGGCGGCGTCGCGCAGATAGCCGGCCCGGCTGACGATGCGAAGGCCCGGCTGCAGGTCCAGGGCTGCGGCCACGATCTCGGCGGCCGCCACTTCCGACGCGGTAATGAGCAGGCTTTGGGCGGACAGAATGCCGGCATGGAGCAAAATCTCCCGGCTCGCGGCATCGCCGTGGACAACGGGCAATTCCGAGGCCGCCAGCGCCCGCACGGTTTCGATGTTCATCTCCACCACCACCGGCTCGATGTCGTTGTCGCGCAATATGCGGCACAACGTCGCTCCCACCGGTCCATACCCCACTACGACGGCCCGGTGCCTGACGGCGTCAGGCGCAAAACCTTCCCCCTCTGGCGGCGCTTGCGCCCGGATAAACCCCTTCCGCGAAAGCCAGGCCACAACCGGGGCCACGGCCTGATAAAGCCAGGGATTGACAATGATCGACACCACCGAGGCCAGGACCAGGGCATTGGTGGCTTCCGCCGGCAAAATACCCAGGCCTCCAGCCAACGCGGCCAGAATGAAGGAAAATTCACCAATCTGGGCCAGGGCCACGGCCACGGACAGGGCGACCGCCAGGGGCCGGCGAAGGAGCAGCACGACCACCAGCGCCGCCAGGGGCTTGCCGATGAGTACAATACCGATGGTGGCCAGCTCCAGACGCCACTGGGCCGCCACTGTGGTCGGATCGAGCAGCATGCCCACGGAAACGAAAAACAGCACGGCAAAGGCGTCGCGCATGGGCAATGCGTCAGACGCGGCCCTGGCCCCGAACTCCGACTGGCCAACGATCATGCCGGCCAGAAAGGCTCCAAGGGCCATGGACGCGCCAAAAAAGAGCGCCGAACCGACAGCCAGCCCCAAGGCGGCGGCCAGCACGGCCAGGGTGAAAAGCTCCCGGGAACCGGTGCCGGCCACATGGCCGAAAAAGCGCGGCAACAGCCACCGTCCGGCCACGGCTGTGACCGCGACCAGGGCGGCCAGTTTGGCCAGGGCAAGCCCCAGGGTCAGGCCCAGGCCGTCGCCGCTGCTGGTTGGGCCATAGAGGGCCGGCAGGAGCACCAGCACCACAATCGTGAAGAGATCCTCGACAATGAGCCACCCCACGGCAATGTGCCCAGTCGGGGTATGCAAGGCGCGATTATCGGCCAAAACCCGCGTCAGGACCACGGTACTGGCCACGGAGATGGCCACGCCAAAGACGATCCCGGCCGTCCAGGACCAGCCCAGGGCATGGCTGACCACGGCGCCCAGGGCGGCCGAAGCGGCTATCTGGGCCACGGCCCCAGGGACGGCCACGCCGCGCACGGCCACCAGATCCTTGAGATGAAAGTGCAGGCCCACGCCGAACATGAGCAAAATGACGCCCAATTCGGCGAACTGGTTGGCCATACCGCCATGGGCTACAAAACCCGGGGTAAACGGGCCAATGAGAAACCCGGCGGCCAGGTAACCGACTATGGGCGAGAGCGACAGTCGGCGGGCGGTCAGCCCCAGAATCAGGGCGGCCACCAGACCGGCGGTCAGGGTCAGAATCAGGTCAATATCATGGGGCACGCCGCCTCCTCGCGGCACCAGCTTGGCTCTTGCGCCGGCCAGTGCGTCCTTTCGATGGAACAAGCGGCCGCAGGGGCCGGACGAACCGCAAATCAGAGTTGCAAAAACTCCTGGCTGCCGCACAGCGGACAACAACTGCCGCCCGGATGCTTTGTGCCGCAACTGGCGCAGGCCACTTCAACTGGCGGCGCATCAGGATGTTTTTCGCCGCACAAGCGGCAATGCGTGAAATCCGGGTCGTTTTCGGCCTGGCACTTCTGACAAATCCACGGAGCCTTGGGCTGGGACATGTGCGCCTCCCGGAACCGGCCGCCGGCTGGCAGCCCTGGTGTTTTGCGGCAGTCTACACCACGGTCCGGCCAATCGCCACAGGCACACCGGTCAATTTACGTCTTTTCGCACATTGACAGCCCTGCCCAGGCTCCCTTAGGTGTGGACATGATGTCTGACGCTCCCTCATCGCCCGACGCTGCTATCGCCGCCCGACAGGCCAAACGACTGCAGGAAGCGGTGGAAAACCTTTTTGCCTGTTGCCAGGCCCGCATTGCCATGCAAAGCGAACGCTTCGGCCTGCCGCCGGCTGCCCTTCGGGCGCTTCTTGCCCTGGGCGAAAACCGCTATCTGGCTCCCGGCGAACTTGGTCGCCGTCTGGGCGTGACCAAAAGCCGGGTTACGGCGGTCGCCACCCAGTTATTGCGCCATGGGCTGATCGACAAGCATCCCGATCCCGCCGATGCCCGGGTCACCCTGCTCAGCCTCACCCCTACCGGGCGACGCGCCCGCGAAGAGATTCGCACCTTCATGGCCGATTTGTTCCAGAGCATGGTGGAGCGGGTCGAACCGGCCCAACGCGAGGCTGTTCTGGCCTCCTTGGACGTCCTTCGCCACTGTATGGAAGCCGCGCGTCAGGAAAGCAGCGCTTAAGCCACACAACAAGGACGTTCCCCAAGGCAGCGCCCTCCACCTGCCCCGAGGCACATCCCAGAAGCTCCTTTTTGAGGCCTACAAACCGTATGGATATCCCCGTCCTTCCTGATATCACCGTCGTCTTCGGCCTGGCCGTACTGGTCATCTTGGTGTGCCACCGCATGAAAATTCCGGCCCTGGTCGGACTGCTCTTGACCGGCATCTTGTGCGGTCCCCACGGCCTGGGGCTGGTGCGCTCGGCCCACGACGTTGAAATCCTCTCGGAAATCGGCGTCATCATGCTGCTTTTCACCATCGGCCTGGAACTGTCCCTGGCCGATCTCTCACGGCTCAAGCGACCGGTCTTTATTGGCGGCACGGCCCAGATGCTTCTGACCTGGCTGGTCTTTTTCTCCCTGTCCTATTTTGGCGTGGAGTTCTCCAGCGGATCATCGGTGCTGATGGGCATGCTGGCCGCCCTGTCCAGTACGGCCATCGTGCTCAAAACGCTCCAGGAACGGGCCGAGATGGAGGCGCCCCACGGCCGGGTGAGCCTTGGCATCCTCATCTTCCAGGATCTGCTGGCCGTGCCCATGATGTTGGCCGTGCCGCTGCTGGCCGGTCGCACCTTCGGGTTCACCAACTCCATTGTCTTTACCATCGGAAAAGGCGCGTTCATCCTGATTTTGCTGGTCGTCTTGTCGCGCAAACTCATGCCGCGGCTGCTCCTTTCCATTGTGCGCACCCGCAGCCGGGAGCTGTTTCTCCTGACGGCCCTTGGTATCTGTCTGGCCGTCAGCCTGCTGACCGCCTCCATTGGCCTGTCGTTATCCCTGGGCGCGTTCCTGGCCGGCCTGCTTCTGTCCGGGTCGGACTACCGGGAAAACCTCCACGAAGCCGTCCTGCCCTTCAAGGACGTCTTCACGTCGCTCTTTTTCATTTCCATCGGTATGTTGCTCAACATCTCGGCCGCCGCTGTCCATGTCTGGGAAATCCTGGCCGCCGCGTTGCTGCTCCTTGCCATCAAGGCCGTCGTGGCCGGTATTGCCACACGCATCCTGGGCTACCCCACCCGCATCGCCGTGCTGGTCGGTCTGGCCCTGTGCCAGGTGGGAGAATTTTCCTTTATTCTGGCCAAGGCCGGTTTTTCCCAGGGCGTCATTTCCGAGCATCTCTACCAGAAGTTCCTGGCCGCCAGCATCTTAACCATGGTCCTGGCCCCGTTTCTGATCGCTCTGGCCCCGCGCGCCGCCGTACTCGTGTGCCGGCTGCTTCGGGTCTGTGAAACGCCTGACGACGCGCCCACAGCCGCGTACTGCAATCACTTGATCATCCTCGGCTTCGGGGCCGGCGGCCGACAGCTGGCCCGGGCAGCCAAGGCGGCCGGCATCGCCTATGTCATTTTGGAGATGAACCCGGACACGGTGCGAAACGAAGCCAAAAAAGGCGAACCCATCATCTTTGGCGACGCCTCCAAACCCGGGGTGCTGACCCACATCTGCGTGCAGGAGGCCAAGGCCCTGGCCGTAGTCGTCTCCGATGCCGCCGCCGCCCGTCGGGCCGTGGAAATCGCCCGGTTCGAGAACCCGGCCATCTATATCGTGGCCCGCACCCGGTTTAACACCGAGATCAAGGCCCTGCTCGACCTTGGGGCCAACGACGTTATTGCCGAGGAATTCGAGGCCTCCCTGGCCGTTTTCACCCGGGTGATGGACAAATTCATGCTGCCCCACGACGACATTGAACGCATGGTCCAGGACATCCGGCGCGAGGGGTACAAGGCCATGCTGCCGGGGTCCCTCGACGAGATGGTGGGCTTTGTGCCGGACAAGTCCCTGGCCGGGCTGCATGTGTCGGTCTTTACCGTGGACACGGCCTCGCCCCTGGCCGGCCGGTCGCTTATGGACGTGCACCTGCGCCGGGAACACGACCTGACCGTGGCCGCCGCCCGGCGCGGCGACGAATTCGTGCCCAACCCCGACGGCCCCTTTGTCCTGGCCGCCGGCGACCGGCTCTACGTCATGGGCACGGCCGAGGCGCTCAAAAAAGGCGCGGGGTTGTTTCGGGGTGCGGTTTAGTTGAGGAGGGGAAAGAAAGAATGCCTCTGGCGGCCAAAGGGCTGAGCCCTTTGGAATCCCACCTGGGGTTCGTTTGTTTTGACCGGGTGCGTTGCCAGGTCGTTGCGCGAAAGTTGCACAAGAGAAGACGAGAAGAGTCCGGCGTTGCTCCGTCGGCCCTGCACAGGGGGAAGAGCTTCGACGTCGAGGCCATGATTCCCAGAGGCCGCTCCCCTGCCGCCAGAACAAGGGGAACTACGACGAAGCAATACTCCCGGCAAAGGCTTGCCGCGCCGCCGCAAGATCAAACAGGGCATGCCCAACCGTCTTAAAGACCACCGGACCAGCCGGACGCGGCGGCACGCCGTCGAGCACCGCCTCAAGCGGCGTCACCCTCTCCCAGTGAACGCCCGCGCGCAGATAATCGCCGGCCTCGACCTTGGCCGACTCCATATCGTCGACATAGAGGATCGCCCGCTGCACCAGCGCGGCCGGCAACTCGGCCGCCTCCGGGGTGAATGACCCGACAGCCGAGACAAACACGTCGCCCCGCACCACATCGGCCAGCACCGGCTCGCAGCTGGTGGTGGCTGTCACGATCATGGCCGCCTGCTGCACGGCCTGCTCCACTGCCGCTTTATCCGTCGCCACCTGTACCGTGACGCCTGCCTCGGCCAGGGAGGCTGCCAGGGCCTCGGCCCGCTCCTGCGTGCGACCGACAAGGGTGATGGCGCGTACGCCAAGCCCCTGCCAAAACGCCTCCACATGCGCCCTGGCCTGGACCCCGACCCCGATGACCAGAAGCGGGCCGGCCGTGTCTGCCGCCAGGATTCGGGCTGCCAGCAGGCTGACGGCCGCCGTACGCCGGGCCGTCACGGTCGGGCCGTCAAGCGTCCCCAGACGCCGGCCCGTGGCCGCCTCGATCACCGTCACCTCGCCCTGAATGACCGGCCGCTCCCGGTTGCCCGGATGTACGGTGATGGTCTTGACCACGGCTATCTGGTCGTCAGCCGCCGGCATGCACAGAAGCACCCCGCCCGGCACCGGCACGGACAGACGTTCCGGGGCCGTAGCCACTCCGGCCAACCGGGCGCGCAGCACATCGGCCACGGCATCGGACAACGAAAGATAATCGTACATGGCAACTCCTGGGTTCTTCCCGACCGGCCGCACCGGTAATACGCCCGTCATCTTCCCGCGCCAACGGCCGCAGGGTCACGGCACGCAATTGTACACGATCCGGTCGGAGACGGCAGCCCGCCAAAGCCCGACGCACCCAAAAAACAGGGCCGGAGCGCCTTTCGACGCCCGGCCCCGTGCAGCAACACAATGCGGCATACTGCCCGCCCCTGCCGTTTTCCCAACCAGACGGCAGTAGCCCGGGCTGGCCGGCCCCTACCCTTCTTCCTTGTCGGCCTTGTGCCCGACCAGCCAGGTCTGCAACTGATCCATGTAGGTATAGAAACACGGCGTCAGATAAAGCGTGACCACCTGGGAGATGATCAGTCCGCCGGCCACGACGAGGCCAAGCGGCTGTCTGGCGTCGCCGCCGGCGCCCATGCCGAGGGCAATGGGGAAGATGCCGGCAATGGCCGCAACCGTGGTCATCATGATGGGGCGGAAACGCACGATGCAGCCTTCGAACACGGCCTCAAAAGGCGACTTCCCCTCTCTCTCCGCCTCAATGGCAAAGTCGATGACCATGATGGAGTTCTTTTTGACGATACCGATCAGCATGATGATGCCGATGAATCCATACAAGTCGAGCTGTCGGCCAAAAACCAGCAAGGTTATCAGGCCGCCAAGCGCGGCCGAGGGCAGACCCGAAAGAATGGTGATGGGATGGATGAAACTTTCATAGAGGATACCCAAGATCAGGTAGATGATCATGATGGCCAAAAAGAGCAGGAACGGCACACTGGCCAGGGACTGCTTAAAGGCCGTGGCCTGGCCTTCGAAGATGTAGCTGATGTTGCTCGGCAGCTCTTTCTTGGACAGCGTCTCGATGGCGGCCACGGCCTCGCCGATGGAGTAGTTGCCGGCCGTATTGTAGGAAATGGTGACCGACGTGAGCTGGCCGGTATGGTTGACCACCAGCGGTCCCACGCCCTCGGTCATCTTGACGAGGCCGTTTAAAGGCACAAGCACGGTGTTGCCGTTCGTGTCGACCTGGGAGGACCGCACGTAGAGCTTGTTGAGCAGATCCGGCCGGCGCTGGAACTCGGGCTGCACCTCGACGATGACCTTGTAGGTGTCGGTTGCGCCGTAGAGGTTGGTCAACTGCCGGGCAGCGTAGGCCGTCATCAAAGCCGTCTCGATAGCCGAAGCCGTAACGCCCAGGGCTTGCGCCTTGTCGCGGTCGATCTCGATCTGGACCTGGGGACCGTCGATCTGCATATCGGTGTTGACGTCGGTGATTTCCTTAATCTTGCGCATATCCGCAGCCATCTTGCGAGCTATGGGATACAGTTCGCCCGGATCGGGCGAGAGCAGCGTGTACTGATACAGTGCCTTGGTCTGCTTGCCGCCGATCTGGATCGAGGGCGGGTTGTACATGAAGACAAAGAGGTCCGGCAGCTGGGCCATTTTGGGGCGCAGATCGTCGATGATCTGCTGGGCGCTGCGTTTGCGAGTCTTCATGGGACCAAGCAGCGGGAACATGGCGGCGTTATTCATGGACGTGTTGGGTCCGCCGACGCCGACAACGCCAATGAACTTGAACACGTCCGGATCGGACATGAAAATGCGTCCGACCTTGAGGACCCGGTCCTTCATGGTATCATAGGAGGCGGATTGTTCGGCCATGCCGAAGGCGTAGAAGATGCCGGAGTCCGTGGCCGGAATAAAGCCCGTGGGCACGACCGTAAACAGCCAGAAGGTCAGGGCCAGGACGCCCACGGACAAAAGCATGACGAAGAAACGAAACCGCAGGGCAAAGTGCAGGGATTTTTCGTAGCCCCGCTCGAACCATTTGAAAATTTTGCCGGACTCGGAAATCTTTCCCGAGAGAAAACGGCTGCAAAGCATAGGGGTCAGCGACAGGGTGACGAAACCCGAAACAAGAATGCAAAGCGTAATGGTAATGGCCATCTCGTTTAGGACGCGGCCCAGGATGCCGGCCATGAACATGATGGGGATAAAGACCGCAACCAGGGACAGGGTCATGGAAATGATGGTGAAGCCGATCTGGCGCGCCCCGTCCAGAGAGGCCTGCATCATTTTTTTACCCATCTCGGTGTGGCGTACAATGTTTTCGATCATGACGATGGCGTCATCCACCACGAACCCGACCGCCAGGATGATGGCCATGGCTGAAAGGTTGTCGATGGAAAAGTGGAAAAACACCATGAGCGAAAGTGTGCCGATAAGGGCGGTCGGCAGGGCCAGACTGGCAATGATGGTGGCGGGCAGGTTGTTGAGGAACAGATAGACCACGAGCACGACCAACCCAATGGAAAGCATCAGGGTGAACTGGACGTCGTCGATGGCTTCCTTGATGGAGATGGACCGGTCGTAGAGGAATTCAAGATTGACCGACGGCGGCAGCGTGGCCTCGATATTGGGGATCATGGCCCGGATGGAGTCCACGAGCTGGATGGTGTTGGTGCCGGCCGCGCGTTTGACGGCGATGACGATGCCTTGCTGCTGGTCGAAAAAGGCGGCGTTTCGGTTGTTGACCGTAGAGTCGATGGCTGCTCCCACGTCCTGGAGGCGCACCGGGCTGCCGTTTCTGTAGGCGATGATCTGGCGGTTGTAGGCCGTGGCGCTGGTCAACTGGCCCTGGGCCTTGATGGTGAAGAGCTTGTCCACGCCGTAGAGCGAACCGGTGGGCTGGAGCACGGTTTCACTGTTGAAGGCATTGGCGACTTCATCAATGCCGATCGACAGCGCCGCGAGCTTGTCTGGGTTGACCTGGACCCGGGGCGAATAGGTCTGGTCGCCGTAGACCGCCACCTGGGCCACACCGTTGATCATGGAAATACGCTGGGCGATGTAGACCTTGGCGTAGTTGGTGACCTTGTACAGCGGCATGGTGTCGCTGGAGACGCGGATATAGATGATGGGCATGTCCGCCGGGTTGACCTTCTGGAAGGTCGGGGGACTCGGCATATTGGTGGGGAGGCTGCCCTGGGCGGCGTTGATGTAGGTCAGGACGTCCGTGCCGGCGCCGTCGATGTTGCGCGACAGGTCGAACTGGAGGGTAATGGTGGTTGTGCCCAGGGAGTTGGACGAACTCATGGACTGCAGGCCGGAAATGGACGTGAACTGCCGCTCCAGCGGCGTGGCCACGGCCGAGGCCATGGTTTCGGGGTCAGCGCCGGGCAGCGAGGCCGTCACCTGGATGGTGGGGAAGTCGATGCTCGGCATTTCGCTGATGGGCAGCGAGAAATAGGAGACAATGCCAAAGAAGATAAGCGCGGCCATCAGCAGCGTTGTGGCTACCGGCCGCTTGATGAAAAGGTCGGTCATGGCTAGTTCCCCTGACCTTCCCCGGAAGGCTTGGCCTTGTTTTTATCCCTGTCGGCCACGGCAGCCGGAGACACCGGGCCTTCCTTGTAGGCGGCCGACTGGACAATGGTCAGCGGCACGCCCGGGAAAAGCTTGATCTGTCCCGAGGTGATCACCCGCTCGCCAGGAGCCAGGCCTTTCTCGATGACCGTTTCGGCCCCGATTTTGCGGCCTGCCGTCACCGGACGGATTTCCACCGTGTTGTCCGGCTTGGCAATAAAAAGCGAAACGCCGCTTTGGGTGTTGGCCACGGCGCTTGAGGGCACAAGCAGCGTGTCCACGGTGTCGGCCAGAACCACGGTGGCGTCCACAAACTGGCCCGGCCACAGGGCGCGGTCGGTATTGGGGAACACGCCCTGCAACGTGATGGTGCCGGTGCTGGTGTCCACGGTGTTGTTGATCACGTTGAGCGTGCCCTTGGCAGCCACTTCCTGTTGGCCGGGATAGTGGGCCTCCACGGCCAGTGTGGCCTTGGCGGCGTGGCTGCGGATGTCGGGCAGATACTTTTCCGCCACCGAGAACTGGACGTTGATTGGTTCGATCTGATTGAGGCTGACGATGATGTCTTTGTTGGCCTCGATCAGGTTGCCGGTCTTGTACTGCTGTAACCCGACAACGCCGGTGCAGGGGGCGTAAATATAGCAGTAGTCGAGATTGACCTTGGCATTGACCACGGCCGCCTCGTCAACTTTCACCTGCTCTTCGTCCTGCTGCCAAGCCGTGCGCTTTTGCTCATAGTCTTCCTGGCTGATGACGGCCTTGGCCACGAGATCTTTATAGCGCAGCCACTCGCGCTTGGCCTGGGCGGCCGTGGCCTTGTCGCGAGCCAGGGTGCTCTTGGCCTCGTCGAGCTTGGCCTTGTAGGAATCGGGATTGATAATGAGGAGCAGCTGACCTTCCTTGACCACGTCGCCTTCGGCAAAGAGCGTCTTTTGCAGGACGCCCGTGACCTGTGACCGCACGCTCACCGTGCGTACGGCAAAGACGTGGCCGATGCCGTCAACATTGAGCGGCGCCGTGACGGGTTTGGCCTCAATGACGGTCACTTCAACCGGAGTGGGCTTTTGGGCCTGGGGTTTGGGGCGATCGCATCCGGCCACGGTCGTCAGCAAGGCCAGAGCCAGGGGAACGGCAAGGGAGGCTACGGACCGGGCGGCTGGACGAAAATTGAAAAAAGGCATGGATGCGGTCTCCTCTCGTTTGAAACACACTCCTGACGCGAGACGCCAAGCAGCGCATCCGTCATGAAGGCACTCGGCAAATACCGTTTCTATCCACCCATTATCACTAAAAGTCAAGATGTTAACGACCTTCACGCCAAGATGTAACGTCGACACGCCCAACACTGGCCACAAGCGCCCTCTGCCCGAGAAAAGACTATTGAACGGCCTGTTTGCCAAGATACGGCCCGAACAGCCGGGCACGGTAGCCGGTGTTTTCCAGCCGCCTTAGAAGAGCGACATTGACGGATTTGCGGAGCTCAGACCCACGCGGGAAGGCGAAGCCATAGAGTTGCGGGTCGAAAAAACCGGGCAGAATGTGAACGTCGCCGGTGTAATCCTTATGCTGGTAATAGTGGAGAATGGGCTGGTCGTGGACGAAGGCGTCGAGATTGCCAGCCACAAGGGCCGCCAGGCCCTCTTCCACCGATGGATAGCGCCGGATGCCGATGTGGCCGGCGATGAGTTCCTCTTCGCCGGAACTGTCCGCCACAACACCGGTGCGGACCTTGTGTAGGTCAGCTGGCCCCTGCACCCGACCAAGCAGGTTGTTCAAGGTCAAAGAGGAGGTGATGCCGGCAGTAAAGGAGGCGAGCAATACCACGGAGGCGAACATCCAGACCATGCCCATCACTCGGCCAACCAGGGTCTTGGGTGTGGCGTCTCCATAGCCGACAGAAGTCATGGTGACTGCCGACCACCACATACCGTCGCCAATGCCCTTGCCGCCCGGTCGGAAATGGGCGGGGTTGCGACGGCGCTCAACCACCCAGATCAAGACGCCGACAACCAGTAAAAGCGCCGCCAGCGACCCGACATAGAGCAACAACTGCTCGGAAAAGATCGCCTCGATAATGCGCAGGGCCACGCTCTCCGACTTTACCGGCACGGCTATGCCCAGGCCCGAATAGTAAAACGGCTGGGAAAAATCCATCACCGTTTCACGCTCGGGCGTCAGCGACAGGGCTGAAATACCCACATCGATCGTACCCAGGCGTACAGCCTCAAGCAGCCCTTCCAGATCAAATTCCTGAAGCGTATAGGTGACGCCGATATCCCGGGCCACATCAGCCCATAGATCATAGGCCAGGCCGAAATAGCGGCCATTGGCGTCCTTTTCCAGAAACGGCGGGGCAATGAACACGCCCACGGCCAGCTTCCTGCCGGCCAGAGAGGGATCGGGCAACGGCAACGCCGTCGCCCCCCCCCCCGGTTGGGCCAGCAGTCCGAAAAAAAGCATCCCGCACAAAAGCAGCGTTCCGACCAATCGCCGCATCACTCCTCCCCTCCGGCCACTGCCGTCGGCGTCGGCCAGCGGCGTCTGGCATGTACCCGGCGAAGCAGACGCACCCGGCCAAAAACCTGTCCGCGCTTTTGTCGCAAAGCCTCCCGACTGGCTTCCAGCTGCATTTCCTCGGTTCCCATGGGCTTGTATTTCACCTTGACGCCCTGGAACGGTACGAGGATCTTATTCTCTTGAAAAGATTGATCAATAATGATTGCAAGCTCTGACTGGACATTGAATTTTTTGATGAAGTTGTCAATCCACACTTGCAAATCGAACTCCAGTCCATAACGGCCAAAGGAACGCAGCAACACTTCCGGACCTGGCTGCTTGAGCACGTCTTTGTGTTCCTTGGCAATGGCTAGCAGGAGTTTTTTAATTTTTTTGATCTTTGTGCCAGGAGCCACCGTTACCGGAATGGTCAGGCGCATGGTGGTGCCATGATAAGACAGGTTGACAATTTCGCCGCGCAGGAAGCTTGAATTGGGAATGATGACCGTCGTGTTGTCGAGTGTGCGCACAATGGTGTTTCGCACCGACAAATCGACCACTTCGCCGAGGTTTTTGCCCTGCTGGATGATGTCGCCCTTCTTGACCGTCCCGCCGAACATGATGATCAGCCCGCTTATGAAGTTGTTGACGATGTCCTTGAGGCCAAAGCCGATGCCGACCGACAGGCCGCTGGCAATCCAGGTCAAGGCCCCAAGCGGCACTTCGAACAGACGCAGGGCGAAAAGCATGTACCCCGTCCAGGTCACATAGGAAAAGGCCGCACCCACGGTATGGGCCAGTCCTGGATCCATGGGTTTGCCCCGAAAATTGACCAGGATCAGCACTTCTTGGAACCAAGCCTGAACGAGCCGCAGCAGAAAGAAACTGATGATCAGCCAGGAGACGGCCTCCAAAGAGATGACGGCCTTGCCGAGGACAACGTCCAGGCCAAAGACATGTTCCACAAGCCCCGGCCCCCCCATGAACACCAGTACCCAGGCGATGAAGAGAGCCGCCAGCACGGTGGCGGCCAGGGGTTGGGCCAGCTGGGCCAGGGAACGTTCCCGGCCGCCGGCCAGGGCGCTCAAACCTCGTTGCACCGTGCCGGAGATGTAGACAGCCAGATGCAGCATGAAAAAGGCCTGGACCACAAAGAGCGCCTGTGGCCCGAAACCGCACAGGCTGGCCACGGCCGCGCCGGCAAGCAGCCACAACGTCAGACAGCGGCACGATCCACACCGGCCCAGCCGCCAGGCGCCAAGCCCGGCAATCACTGTCCACAGCGCACACACCACTGAGCCCGGCAGATTGAACATGTCCAGAGCGACGCCAGCCAGAAAGCAAGCGAACAGCACCGGTAAAACGCGGCCGCCCCTGGCGAGTAAAAACAGGCCATAGGCCATGACCGCAGCCCAGGTCAGCGCAACAAACTGGCTGGCGATAAACAGCAGCGTACAGCGGGCCGCAAACAGTCCGAGACCAAGAGCCAGCCAGATGAATCCCAGCCGCAGGGCCTGCCACGTTTCCGGCCGACGGCGCAGGAGCAATCGGAGAAGCCCCAACGCCACGGCGCTATCGAGGAGCGTCAGGCCAAGAAACGCACCCCAGGGCATGACCGCCAGTATCGGCCCCCAGAAACGTGGACCGGCATCGGCCCACTCCTGGAGATCATCAAGCATCGCGCTCAAATTGGCCGGACGCAGCAGCGAACCCGACGAGGCAAAATAGGTCTGGCCAAAAACCTCGATAAAGCGGGCGACCTCATCGGTGTGGGCGGCCTGGATATCACTCGACAAGGCCGTAGCCTGGCCCAGGGCGTCGTCCACCTCGGTCTTGACCGTGTCCACATCGTGTTTGAGTTCCTTGAAGTCATGCCCCGGACCGGCCAACTCCTCATTCACAAGCTCGGCATACTCCCGGCTGGCATTCTGGGCGCGGATCTGGCGCAGGGTGGTATACTCCTGCTTGGTGCGGGCCAAGGTGTCCTGCACGTCCTCCAGCGGACTGCGGGCGGCACTGACGGCATGGGACAATTCGGCAAATTGGAGGAGCAGTGTTCTGGAGGCCCAGGGAGTCTCCCCGGCCACGCCCCGCAGCAGGAGCAACTGGTCCAGACGGCTGCTGATCCGAGACAAATCGCCTGCCAACTGGGCCTTCCGTTCTGGCAGATGCTGTCGTATCCGGGTGAGTTCCTGGCGCTTGATGGCGATGCTCTGGCTGAGCCCCTCGGCAATGGAACGCCAAAGGCCATCCTCTTCCGGCGTTGCGGCGACGGTTCCCTGTCCGGAAACAAGGACCAGAAACAGAGCCAGAACGCCTCCACTGATCCAGTTCGACCATATTCGCCCCATTGGTATGCTCCTGATCTTGTGATCATTTCAATGAACGAATCCTAGCCCGTCCGGCGCATCAAGGGCAAGTCCCTCCGTAACACCCCGCGCCGGGCTTGCGCTGCCAAGACCGGGTCGGTATGGAGTGACCTGCCCAATCATGGGGAGGCTAAAGATGAAGAGACTTGTTTTCGGCGTTTTCCTGATTCTGGCCCTGGCCGGCGGCGCAGCCGGCTATCTGCTGCTCACCGACAGAGTCAAACCGGAGATCACCCTGGCTCCGGAAAGCGATGTGGCCGCGCCCAAGCGCGAATTCACCCTGACCCTGCGCGATGCCGGCTCGGGACTGAAAAGCGCCAAAGTCGTGGTCACCCAGTCCGACAAGCAGATCACCCTGCTTGATACCACCTACGCCAATCCTGTGCGCGAAGCCGTGGAAAAATTCACCCTCGAGCCGGCCGGGCTGCGCGACGGTCCCTTTACCCTGACCATCACCGCCACGGACCGTTCCATTGCCAATTTCAGCGCAGGCAACATCGCCGCCGTGACCCGGCAATACACCCTGGACACCATCCCGCCCCGCGTCGACGTGACCAGTCTGGCCCACAATGTCCGCCAGGGCGGGGTCGGGGCCGTCTCCTTCTCGGTCAACGAAGCTCCGGAAAGCGCCGGCGTCGTGGTCGGCAACGATTTCTATCCGGCCTACAAACTCGACAACGGCAAATACTTCGGCCTCTACGTCTTCCCCTACAACATGGACCCCAAAGACTTCGTGCCCAAGGTCAAGGTCACGGACAAGGCCGGCAACATCGGCGTGGCCTCTTTTCGCTATCAGGCCATTCCAAGAAAGTTTCGCCAGGACAAGCTCAACATCTCTGACAATTTCCTCGAGTCGAAGATGCCGCAATACTACGACATCATAACCGACACCCGTGACAACCTGCAGATCTATCTCAAGGTCAACAACGATATCCGCCGGCAGAACGGCGTGTTTCTCAAAGAACTGGCCCAGAAAAGCGCCCCGACCATGCTCTGGGATAAAAAGGCCTTCCTGCGCCTGCCCAATGCCGCGCCCCGGGCCGGTTTCGGCGATCATCGGACCTATTATTATCAGAACAAGGAAATCGACCAGCAGACCCACATGGGCGTGGATCTGGCCTCCCTTGAAGGAGCGCCGGTGCCGGCCGCCAATTCCGGCAAGGTCGTCTTTACCGGATTTCTCGGTATCTACGGGGAAACCGTGATCATTGACCACGGCCTGGGACTCCAGACCCTCTACGCCCACTTGCGCCAGATCGACGCCAAGGTCGGCCAGGATATCAAGAAAGGGGAAATCCTCGGCAAGACCGGCGTCTCCGGCCTGGCCGGCGGCGACCACCTGCACTTTGGCGTCCTGCTCGATGGCCAGGAAACCTCGCCCATCGAATGGTGGGACCAGCACTGGATCGACGACAACATTTTAAGCAAGCTGTAATCGGGCCCGTCCGCAGCCCTCGCTGCCTCTAAAAACTGGCTGCTCCCCGCCGGACCGGAGTCCCGGCTTCCGCCAGACAAGCAAAGAAAAGCGGCCTCCGGGCAGATGCCGGAGGCCGCTTTGCATTGACAGGCAACGTCAGGGCAGCCTTGGTTGGAAGACCGCAAGGAGCACGCTAGCCCGCTCCCCGGTTCCCCGCGCCAGGGGAACCTACCAAATCTTGGCGCGCTGGCCGGCCAGGGCCACGGCTTGTTCCTCATAGTTGTCGAAACCGGCCTGGCGCAAGGCGTCAAACACCGTGGCAGGCCAGTCCCAGGTGGCATAGAGGGCCGGCTTGTGGAACAGACGACGAAACGTCTCCATCTCCTGGCGATAGAAATTGGCCTTGGCGGTTTCCAGATTTTCGCGCAGCTGTTCGCCGAGACGCATCAATTCGCCATCGTACCAATCCTTGATGTCGGCGGCGGTGTCGTACTTCTTGGCAATGTGCTCGTACTTGTTTTCCTGGAGCACGACCTTGAGCCGGGCCAGATGCTGCTCGCCAAGCCACTGGCCAAGACCGCTGACCGGAATGCCCTCGGCCTCGACATGAGCCATGTCGAACTTGGTGCGGTAGTAGGTGTCGGGCACGACCGAGGCGCACACGATGCCGGCAATGGCGACCAGCCCCCGCAAAATGATGCTGTTGGACACGCCCTGGCCGCAGAAGCCGACCTTCTTGCCGTACTTCTGGCCGGCAAAGATGGTGACCAAAAGCGCCCAGACCACGGCCGGATCTTCTTCGTCATAGATGTGGCGCAGGGCCGGGTTGTCGCGGTCGGTGCCGAGCACCATCTGCGTCATGTCGTTGGAGCCGATGGAGAACCCGTCGAACTCCTGAATGAACTGCTTGGCCAGGATGGCGTTGCTCGGAATCTCCGACATGATGAACATCTTGAGCCCGTCATCGCCGGACTGGAGCTTGTGCACCCGCTCAAGATACCGCTTCATGGAGGTGGCTTCCTCCACCGTGCGCACGAAGGGCAGCATGATGTGCAGGTTCTTGCCGCCGAAAATGCCGCGCGCCAGCTTGAACGACTCGATTTCCCAGTCGTGGATGTTGCGCGACACGCCCCGGTAGCCGAGCATGGGATTGTCTTCCAGGGCTTCAAACAGGTTGCCGCCAAGCAGGTTTCGGTACTCGTTGGATTTGAAATCCGTGGTGCGGTACAAAATCGGCTTGCCGTGGAAGGCCATGGCAAAAAGGCCCAGGCCCTGGGACAGGGTCTGGACGTAGAGTTCCTTGCCGCTGCGGAACCCGCGTGAGGTCAGCTGCTTGCGAATTTTACCAAGCAAGGCGGTCAAATCGTCGATTTGTCCCTTGATGCCGATCTGGCGGGCCACTTCCTGGCGCATGGCCGCAATCTTGGCCAGGGTGTCCTTGACCATGGGTTCATCGGCCACGGCGGCCACGCGGTCTGCGATGCGGGCCTTGATCTCGTAGCGGCGTTTGACGGCGTCAGGATCGACGGCCTTGGTCTGCAACTCGTCCCAATAGCCGAGAATAATGGCCACGTGGGTTTCCAGATCGGCTGAGGTTTTGAGCAGATCCAGGCGGCGGGTGACCTCTTCGAGATGGTGGTCGAGTTTCTTCTCAAATTCGCGAATGCGGCGATGCACGGCCATGACTTCGTCGGTGCCGCGCGCGCCGGAATGATCGGCCAGGGTATCCAGTTCGGCGGACAGGCCGGTGACAAGCCCGACGTAGCTGCGCAGCTTGAGCTGGACGTTGATATACCCGGCTCCAAGCTGATCCCGCACGATTTTGGTCAGCTTGGCGTCGAATTCCTTGACCTTGGTGTCAATGAGGTTCGGCAATGTGCCGTTGTCGTAGGCTTCCAGGGCCTGGGGGTGGACGCCGATGTTGCCGAGCATGAACTCGGCCCGAAGCAGCCCCACTTCGAAATCCGGGACATTGCGCAGACGGGACAGAAAAAGCGCCTGGCCCACGTCGGCCAGGATCAGGCCGACCTTGGTCTTGGTGGTCGGCAGCTTGGACAGATCCATCTCGCCGCCGACTTCCTCCAGGGGAAGCAGGCCCCGGTAGACGCAGCCGCGCGAACCGTCGACGGTGACGTACTGGCCGTCGAGGGCACGCAGGGTTTCGGCCCGCTGGATACCGATGATGGCCGGTATGCCCAGTTCCCGGGAGGTAATGGCGGCATGGCTGGTGTCGCCGCCGGCATCGGCCAAAATGGCCGAGGCCACGCGCATTCCGGGCACCATGTCGGGGTCGGTGCGCTCGGCAGCCAGGACGTCGCCCTTCTGGATCTTATTGAGCTCCAGGGCCGAACGCAAAAAGCGCACCATGCCCTGCCCGGCCCCGCGTGACGCGCCGTTGCCTTCGAGGATGACCTCGGCCGTGGCCACAGCCCGTTTCTCCACTTCCATGCGGCGCATGAAAATGGTGTGGGGGTGCAGCTCCAGCTCGTCGTTCCAGCGGGTTTCCGGCCGGGCCTGGACAAACCACAGGCGATCGGACTCGTCAATGCAAAATTCCGTGTCCATAATGCAGTTGCCGTAGGCAACCGAGATGGCGCGCACGCCCCGGGCCACTTCCTCGGCCTGGGCCAGAGACAACGCCCAGCGGTAGGCCTCCTCTTCGGAGACCTTGACCAGCTTGGTGCCGCCTTCCTTGTCGTCGTAGACGATCTTTTTATCCTTGTAGCCCATATTGCGGATAACGACTTCGGAGCCGTCGTCGCGCTGAAACACGTAGAGCTTGTCCGGAGTGACCATGCCGCCGACCACGGCTTCGCCCAGGCCATAGCTGGCGTCGATGGAGACGAGGTCGTGGCGCGAGGTGCCCCGGCAGCCGGTGGCGGTGTCGGCGGCAAAGGCCGTGCCGGAAATCACCGGGTTGATCATACGCATGATGCACACGGACAGCGAGGTGTTTTCAATGGCCCATTCGAGCTTGGCCTGTTCGGCAATGGCGTCGTCGCCGGTGCGCTCGGCCAGGGCCACGGCGTCGAGAATGGCTTCGCGGCGATAGGTCATGGAGCGCAGGTTATAGGCCGAGGCGCAGTCCCACTGGTAGG
This sequence comes from Desulfovibrio sp. TomC, assembly GCF_000801335.2. Taxonomy (NCBI): domain Bacteria; kingdom Pseudomonadati; phylum Thermodesulfobacteriota; class Desulfovibrionia; order Desulfovibrionales; family Desulfovibrionaceae; genus Desulfovibrio; species Desulfovibrio sp. TomC. Next base: position 60,414 of record NZ_JSEH01000018.1, on the reverse strand, counting down.
CGCGCACGCACTGGGCCGCGCCGACGATATTGAGATAGGTGTCTTGCAAGCCGGCAAAGGCCTTCTTGCGGCTATCCTCGCCGGCGGCCGAGGAACGCACGGCCACGGGCACGTCTTCGAGACCGGCCTCGCGGCAGATGTCGTTGTAGGCGTTGGACACGGCCTCGCGGACGCCGGCCGGCATGTCCACGGACAAAATGGCCACCTGAACCAGGACGGAACGCTTGCGCAGCTGGTCGATGCCTTCGGGAGAGGTGGCGAACCCCTCGACCACATTATTAATCAGGGTGCGCAGTTTTATCGACGATCCTGGAGCGTCTGCGGCCTTGGCCCGGGCTTCCTCGGCCAGATCGCGCACAAGGTTTTTCATGTATTCCGGGTCGCTGTTGACGTCCTCGTCGGACCAGTTGACCCGGCGATAACCATCGTTGACGACTTCCCGTATGAGCGCCGCATTGACCTTGGTCTCGTCGAGAACGCGGTGGAAGGCCACCGACGAAACCGCCCGGAACTGGGGAGCACGGATGCCCTGGATCTGGCTGATAAGCGCCGTATTATAGTTCTTCCCGCCGACGAGGATTTCGGCTTCTTCGCCGATGCCGACAATGTCGGCTCCCGTCAGAATGAGTGTCGTGGCAGTATCAAAAACCGCATCCTGTCCCGAAGCGGACGGCATATCGTCCTGACGCGGCGTATCATTGGCTTTGGTCTTGGCCATTGTCCCCTCCTTGTCTCTCCAGGCTCGGTGGTCCGGATCGTCTTGGCCGGCCACCGTTAACACGTTCGTGGTGAAATTTACACCTGCTGGCCGCAGTTGGGACAGAATTTGTAATGATCTTCGCCTACAGGTTGACGGCAGGTTGGGCAGTCCTTGGTGACGGGACCCAGTTCGACCAGAAGCTCCCCTTCCTTGACCGGAACCATCTTGCGGTCATTGGCGTAATCAGCGTTCTTGATCACCCGTTTGATAATGCCGTCCATGGGCGCAGCCACGGTTTTTTCCTGCTTCATAACGGAGATGTTAAACAGCTCCTCGCCGGTTTTGACGTAGTCGTTGGGCGAGACGTGCATGACCCACAGGTCGCCGGAAACCGGGGCGCCCACGTGATAGGGATTATTGGGATCGGCCATTTCGACCTTGCTGGCCGGACCGCCCTGGGCCGCTGCGACCTGGACCTGATGGCTCAGGATTTCCGAATCCAGGACATAGCGTACCGTTGCCAAGCCGCTGGCTTCAGGCCGCGAGATGTCAAGCAGCGAGAGGTGATGGGGCTTGTCCTGGCTGTCAAGGAAGGTCAATTCTTCGCCCGGCTCCAGACCCTCGAACCAGACATCCAGGGGCAGGTTGTTGGCGTCGCCGAATTTCTTGCGAAATTCCATGGTCTTGAGCGCATCGCCCGGATGATTGAGATAGAGCACGAACTCCTCGTTGGAGGGTTCACGGCCAAGCTGCTTGGTGAGCGCCGTCATCTCGGCGTCCATATCGATCTCGCCCAGGGCGTCCAGCGGCGAATCCTCGGTGCGCGTCTCAATCGCCCGCTTCCAGTCGGCCCCGAAAGCGCTCTCGTAGACCCAGTTCGGCGGGAACCCGAGCGGCATCTTGCCGAACTTGCCCAAAAGCAGGTTGCGGAAGGCGTCGTTGCAGTTGGCGTACAGCAGAAGCCGGTCTTCCTTGGCCGCCGGGGTCAGGCATTCTTCGGCGTGCTCAGCCACGACCTCCAGCACCTCAAGCAAGTCCTTGACGGCCCGTTCGCCGCCGGCCTTGTAGGCGCTGGTGACCGCCAGGAACGCGGTATTCCAGGTGATTTGCGAGCCGGGCGTGACATCGTGGTAGCGCACGATCTTGCGGGTTCCGGCCAGGAATTTGAGCATATAGGGCAGCAAGTGGATATAGCCCTGCTTCATGGCCCCTTCCTGGGACGAACTGGTGGCCCCGCCGGGCATGGCGTGCTCCACGACATCGTAATCAATGCCCTGGAAGTACGGGGCGGCATAGCGGTCGTAGTACGGCATGATCTGCTTGAGCACGAAGTTGGCGGCCCGGATCATGTCCTTGTTTTCCTTGGTCAGGACCACGGGCACGCCGAGGTCTTCCTCGATGTAGGCCGCGGTGGAGAGCACCTCGCCCTGGCCGTACCAGCGCACCGAAGCGCCGATGGCCGTGTCCACGATGTGGCATCCAGCCTCGGCCGCCGCGCCCACGGCCGGAACGAACAGGCCGTCGGTGTAGTGGCGATGGTAGTCGATGACCAAGTCCGGATAGGCCTTGCGGATGGCGGTGACGAGCGCCTTGACAAACCGCGGCGGACACATGCCGGCCATGTCTTTGAGGCACAGGATGATGCTTCGGGCGGCCTTGGCCTTGGTCATGCCGCCAGCCTTGGCGATCTGGTCGAGAATGGCCTCGAGCACGCCCAAGTAATGGGGCACGTCAAAGCCCCGGGCGTAGGACAGGGAGATGGCCGGCTCGAAGATGATGCCGGGACGCGACAGCGCGACCTCGGCAAACGGATACATATTGTCGATGTGATTTAAGAAATCAAAGCAGCGGATGATGTCGTAGTGTTCGCAGATCATCTCGCCCGTCAGCCGCATCAGGTTTCGCGGCTGGGGCTTGTAGCCAAGCACGTTGGTCGAGCGGATCAAGAGCTGCTTCATGGTCTTGGGCGCAAACTCGTTCCACTTGGCCGCCTCGGTGAAGGGGTAGGTCATGTTGGCCATCATGGCCACGTGGAAGTGGGCGCCGCCGCCGTTCTCCAGGGAGAAAAAGCAGCAATTGTCGAGATACGGCCCGACCAGTTCGTCCTCGGCCAGCCGGAAGCGGTTGCCGCTGTTGGACTGGGTGATGTCGCGGGTGGTGGTGTCGACAAAGTGGACTTTGCCGGAGTCGCGCACCATGTCGAGCACGGCCTGCCGGTCGCCGCGCGGGTAGGGATTTTCCGGGGAACGCAGGTCCACTTCGGGCAAATGCGGGGAGAACCGGCCCAGCCGATAGTCTTCACGGCCCCGGTACCGGCCCAGCTGGACATGGGGATTGTAGCCCCGGGCCGCAATCTCGGCCACCAGCCAGGACAGGCGCAGGGCTTCGGGCTCCTCGTCGAGGTAATTGAGCAGATACGGATTCTGGTTGATAAACTTAGTGTCAAAATCGCCCTTGATAAATTCCTGATGGCGCAGAATCTGGCGATGGAAGGGGATGGTCGTTTTGAGACCGCCGATGATGTACTCGCGAAGGGCCCGTTCCATGACCGAGACAACCTTGGGCCAGTTGCGGCCGTAGGAAATGAGCAGCGCACCAGCGGAATCGTACTGGGTGGGGAACTCGTAGCCGGCCGTCAGACAGGAATCGAGCCGGATGCCCTGGCCGCCCGGGGACAGGTAGCGGGTAACGGTGCCGGCGTTGGGGGCAAAATTCTGTTTGGGGTCCTCGCAGTTGATGCGCAGCTGCATGGCCTGGAGCAGCGGCCGGGTATCGGCGCAGTTAAAGCGCAGCTTGCCGCCAAAGGCGATGTTGATCTGCTCTTCGACCAGGTCCACGCCGTAGCGGCATTCGGTGATGCCGTGCTCCACCTGCAGCCGGGTATTGACCTCGATCATGTACGGCTCGCCGTCGGCGTCGACCAGAAATTCCACGGTGGCCAGGGAATAATACCCGGTCTCGCGCACGAGCCGCTCGCCGTAGTCCTTGAGGCGCTGACGCAACTCTTCGGTCATGCCGCGCCAGGGGGACGGGGTGATTTCCACCAGCTTTTGGTGGTTGCGCTGCACCGAGCAGTCACGCTCGTCAAAGGCGAAGACATTGCCGAAGCGGTCGCCGGCCACCTGGATTTCGATGTGGCGCACGCTGGTCAAAAGCTTTTCGACGAACAAATGCGGGTTGCCAAACGAGGCCTGGGCCATGGCCGAAGCCTTGGAAAAGGCCGACTCGAGCTGGGCCTCGGAATAAATTTCGTAGATGCCCCGGCCGCCGCCGCCGCCTTCGGCCTTGAGCATGATGGGGAAGCCAATCTTCTTGGCGATTTCCCGGGCTTCGGGAATGGTCACCGAGCCTTCGGAGCCGGGCACCACCGGGATGCCCAGGTTCATGGCCAGCTGGCGCGCTTCGACCTTGTTGCCAAGGCTCTTCATGGCCTCGGCCGAGGAGCCGATAAAAAGGATGCCGGCTTCGGCGCACTTGCGGGGAAATTCGCAGTCTTCCGAGGCAAAGCCCCAGCCCGGATGGATGGCCACGACGCCGCGGGCTTTGGCTTTTTTAATGATGCCGTCAATATCCAGATAGGCTCTGGGATCAGGCCCCAGGGTGATGAGCTCGTGGGCTCCGGCCGTCGCCGGGGACGTCATGTCCACATCGGTGACGGTGAGTACGGGGATGGCGCGAAGCCGTTCACGGATGGAACGCAGAACCCGCCGGGCGGAAATGCCCCGGTTGGCGACCAGAATCTTCTTTCCTTCAACTTCGGAAAGCACTTCCTGAAACGTCTTGGCGATCATGCTGTCCTCTGACCCCTGGGGGCGACCTGTCCATTCGCTTAAAGAGTGACGATCCGGCGGGGGCCGGTATCAAAGGAGGGATATACTCCCGCTATGAAGCGTCAAATCCTGCCCTGGGCCGGTATCGATATGTCGCAGCCGAAGTCCCCCGTCCTCGGCCAAACCAATGATCCGCGCCCGAAAACCATCTGTCTCGCTCTCACGCACAAACACTTCCCGGCCAAGCCATGCGAGGTGCTGCTCAACGAAACGGGATACGGCATTTGTGTCCGATAGCGCAACGCACTGGAGGTAGCAGGTTTGCCCAGACTTCACAAGTTCGCTCCACAGCGTAACCGCGCCCGGGACCTCGCCAAACACCTGCAAACTGGCGGCCGGCGCGGCATGATCCCGTCGAAGCAACGCCGCATCGGGCGCACTAGCGAAATTTATACCGATTCCGGCCATGATTCGTCCAGCCCGCTCTTCCAGCAGAATGCCGCCGATTTTCCGATCCCCGGCCAGCAGGTCGTTTGGCCACTTGACCCGGCTGGGAAACCCCCGGTCGTACAGGGCGGCAGACAGGCAGGCCCCCACCAGCACCGGGGCCATGGCCGCCAGATTGCCGGTCGCCCCGGGCCAGGCCAGGGCGGCATAGAGATTCCCCGGCGGTGAAATCCAGTTCCGGCGCATCTGCCCCCGGCCCTGTTTCTGGGAAACGGCCACCACCGAGGCAAAAGGCGGCAGACACCCGGCCCCGGCCAATTCCCAGGCCACGTCCAGGCTCGAAGTGCACGGGCCGACAAGCAAAACGGCATTCGCCGCCGCCGCGCCCGGCCCCAGGGCCGCAAGCCAGCGCCCGGCCGCCGGCCCGTACTGCGGGCCAAGCTCCACCTCGCGCCAGGGAGCAAGGCGGGCGACGTCAGCCGCCCAGAGAGGATGACAACTTGCTAAATTTTCAGGCGAAATCGGTCCAGCCAAAGCCTCGTCGCCCGAGGTTCGCAGCCAGATGCCGCCGCCGGCAAAAGGGTTTTGCATTCCCTTGGTCCGTGCCCCTGGATTTTTCAAGGTTTTTGGGCCAATGTCCGCCCCGGAGTTAAGCATGAAACGGTATCTCGTAGGCGGCGCGGTCCGCGATATTTTGCTCGGCCGGCCGGTTGTGGACCAGGATTACCTCATTGTCGACGCAACGCCCGAAGCGTTCGTGAGACGGTATCGAAGGGCACGGCAAGTCGGCAAGACCTTTCCGGTTTTCATGCTGGGCGCGGCCCAGTATGCTTGGCCGCGCGGGGATGACATCAACGAGGACCTGCTGGCCCGGGACCTCACCATAAACGCCATGGCCATGGGCGATTCCCGGCACATTGCCGGACGGTTGCATTTCCATCCCCTGGCCCTGGCCGATCTGCGCGACCGGCTGTTGCGCCCGTGCGGCGAGATGTCGATGTTCGACGATCCGCTGCGGGTCTACCGGGCGGCCCGGTTTGCCGCCTCGCTGCCGGATTTTTCGCCCCACCCGGAGCTTATCGCCCAAATGCGGGCGATTGCGGCTTGCGGCGCACTGTCCGATGTTTTTGCCGAGCGGGTGGCCCAGGAGGTGCGAAAGGCCCTGGATGCGCCCATGCCCTCGCGCTTCTTCTCGCTTCTGGCCGAAACCGGCTGCCTGCTCCCCTGGCTGCCCGAACTCGAAGCGGCCCGCCACATCCCGGCCGGGCCGCCCGAATTCCATGACGGCAGCATCTTTGAGCACATGCTCAAGGTGGTGGACAAGCTGGCTGGAGAACCGCTGGCCGGCTGGATGGCCGTGTGCCACGACCTGGGCAAGATCGCCACCCCCCAGTGCGAATGGCCGCGCCATCACGGTCATGACGACCGGGGCGTGGCCATTGCCGAGGAAGTCGGCCGCAGGCTCAAGCTCCCCAACCGGGTTCGCGAGGCCGGGGTGGCGGCGGCCAAACTGCACATGAAGGCAGCGCGCTACGAGGAATTGCGGGCCGGCACCCGGGTCGACATGCTCGCCTGGCTGCACAAGCACGAGATGGTGGAACCGCTTTTTGCATTGGTCCGGGCCGACAGCGGCCATGACGTCTTTCCCCTGGCCAAGCGGGACCTCAAGGTCATGCTCTCGGTCCATCTGCCCGGCCGCCAGCGCCAGCGCGGGCCGATCTCAGGCGAACGGCTGCGCAACCTGCGCTGCCAGAAACTGGCCGAGCACGACAAGTCCCAGGGCCGCGCTCCCGAAGGCCACGGGGACAGCGATGCGCCGCTGGAATTGCCGGGCGACTAAGGCCGCGGGCTGAAGGCGTTTAGGCCGGGACAGGATATGGCCACTCTTGGCCGCCTCCGACCTTCCCTATCCCGTCGATGTCGTCGATTATGCCACCGTCTCACCGGCATTTCGCCAGAGTATCGACGCCAGGAGCGTCCCAATACTGTCCCCGGCCTGATCCCGCCCCTTGCCTTGGCTCCAAAAAAAGCCGGGACGGCGAACCGCCCCGGCTTGTGATCTTTTCGTCCGGGAGTGACACTCCCAAGGCCCGCTTATGGCCTAGTGCCGATGTTCCAGGCGGTATTCTTCCTTGAGCAGCGATTCGGACAAGGGCGCGGCGTTTTCGTCCCGGCCGCAGAAGAGCCGGGCCTGCCCCTCGCACACCAGGGCCTTGGACAACACCTCGTCCATGCTCTCGACCTTGATGATCTCCATATCCTTGAGAATGGCCTCAGGCACTTCCTTGAGGTCCTTTTCATTCTCGGCCGGGATGAGCACCGTGCGGATGAGTCCGCGGTGGGCGGCCAAGAGCTTCTCCCGAAGGCCGCCGATAGGCAGCACCCGGCCCCGCAGGGTGATCTCGCCGGTCATGGCGATGTCGTTACGCACCGGAATGTTGAGCAGGGCTGAAATGACCGTGGTAGCCAGGGTAATGCCGGCCGACGGGCCGTCTTTGGGAATGGCGCCCTCGGGCACGTGGATGTGCATGTCGATTTCCTTGTGGAAATCGGACTTAAGGCCATAGAGCCCGGAGCGGGAGCGCAGGTAGGACAGCGCCGCCCGGGCCGACTCCTGCATGACGTCGCCGAGCTTGCCGGTGATTTCCACCTTGCCCGTGCCGGGCATAATGGCCGCTTCGACCATGAGCAGTTCGCCGCCGACCTCGGTGTAGGCCATGCCGGTGCACAACCCGACCTTGGGCAACGGCTCCATCTCGCCGTGGCGATGCTTGGGCACGCCGAGGTAGGATTCGAGATTGGCCGAACTGATCTCAAAGCCCCCTTCCGACTCCTTGCCTTCAACGAGCTTTCTGGCCACCTTGCGGCACACGCTGGCAATCTCGCGTTCGAGATTGCGCACGCCGGCCTCGCGGGTATAGCGCCGGATCATGGTCAGCAGGGCGTCGTCGGTCAGGGTCATGTTGTCCGGGGTCAAGCCGTGCTGTTCGATATTTTTCGGCAACAGGAAACGGCTGCCAATCTCCGCCTTCTCGGTTTCGAGATAGCCCGGGATGCGGATGATCTCCATGCGGTCCTGCAGCGGCAGCGGGATCGAGTGCAGGGAATTGGCCGTGGTGATGAAAAAGATCTTGGACAGGTCATAGTCCAGATCAAGATAGTGGTCGTTGTAGGCGTAGTTCTGCTCAGGATCGAGCACTTCGAGCAGGGCCGAAGACGGATCGCCCCTAAAGTCCGTGCTCATCTTGTCCACTTCGTCCAGGCAAAAGACCGGGTTGTTGAACTTCACGCGCTTGAGCGACTGGATGATCTTACCCGGCAACGCCCCAACATAGGTGCGGCGATGGCCGCGAATCTCGGCTTCATCCCGCACGCCGCCAAGCGACAGACGCACGAATTCCCGGCCCATGGCCCGGGCAATGGACTTGGCCAACGACGTCTTGCCGACGCCCGGAGGACCGACCAGACACAGGATGGGACCCTTGATGCGGTCCACGAGCTTTTGCACGGCCAGGAACTCAAGGATGCGCTCCTTGGGTTTGTCCAGGCCATAGTGGTCGGTGTTGAGGATCTTCTCGGCCGCCAGAATGTCCAGATCGGTGTCCTGGTAGACCTGCCAGGGCAGATCGAGAATCCATTCCACGTAGTTGCGCACAACCGTGTATTCGGCCGAAGACGGCGGGATCTGGCGCAGTTTTTTGATCTCGCGCAGGGTCTTTTCCCGGGCCTCTTCGGGCATGTTCTTTTCTTCGAGGCGTTTTTCGAATTCAACGGCCTCGGCGGCAGGATCGTCCTCGCGGCCCATCTCTTTGTTGATGGCCTTGATCTGCTCGTTTAAATAGTACTCTTTCTGGTTCTTCTCCATCTGCTGCTTGACGCGGTTTTTGATCCGCTTTTCGATGGAGGAGATTTCGATTTCGCCCTGGAGGAAGGCATAGGTCTCTTCCAGACGGCGCATGGGTTCGAGCTCTTCGAGCACGCCCTGCTTTTTGATGTAGTCCACCTTGAGATGCGGCATCACCGCATCGGCCAAACGGCCCGGGGACGTGATGGAATTGATGGCCAGGATGGTTTCCGGGGCCAGCTTCTTGTTGATGCGGCCGTAGTGCTCGAGCGACTCCTGGGTGGCCCGGATCAGGGCATCGGATTCGGGACCATGGGTCTCCTCTTCCGGCACCCGGCGCACGGTGACCATGGGATAATTGGCGTCCTCGCCCATAGTCATGGTCTCGGATTCCCACTCGGCCCGGTACAGGCCTTCGAAAAGCACCTTGATGGTGCCGTCGGGCAGGCGCAGCATCTGCAGGATCTTACTGACCGTGCCCATCTCGAAGAGGTCTTCGGAGGTGGGTTTTTCGGTCTCCGGCGAACGCTGGGCCACCAGGAAAATTTTCTTGTCATGGGCGGCGACGGCCTGTTCGATGGCTTTGATCGAGGCCTCGCGACCGACAAAAAGGGGGGCGATCGAGCGCGGGAACATCACGACTTCCCGCAGGCTCATCATGGGCAGGCGTATGGTCTCGGCGGCGAACCGGTTGTTATCGAAGGTAAATCCAGTCATGCAACCTCCCGCTCACGGGGTTTATTTCGGCTCGCGCCACCGTCGGACCGGGTATGACCCGATCCGGCGGCAAGGCGGCAGAAAGTGAGGTAAGGCCGGATCACCCGTTGTCAAACGAGAGGAGACAGGGGTGTCAGGCTGTTTTCACTTCCTGATGATAAAACAGAAGTGGTTCGATGCCCTTGTCCACCACAGCCTTGTTGACCACGCACTCCTTGACGCCGGACAGCGACGGCAGCTTGTACATAATCTCCAGCATGATGGTTTCCATGACGTTTCGCAGGCCGCGCGCGCCTGTTTTGCGTTCGATGGCCTTTTGGGCAATGGCGTCCAAGGCGTTTTTGGAAAACCGCAGCCGCACCTTGTCCAGTTCGAAAAGCTTCTGGTACTGTTTGACCAGGGCGTTTCTCGGTTCGGTCAGGATGCGCACCAGATCTTCCTGGGTCAATTCCTCAAGGCTGGTCAGGATGGGGATACGGCCGACAAATTCAGGAATCAGCCCGAACTTGATCAGGTCGGCCGGATGGGCCTGGGTGAGAAGCTTTGACATGTCGTCGTCGTTTTTGGCTTCGACCTTGGCCCCAAAGCCCATGGCCGACCCACGCATCCGCTGGCCCACGATTTTCTCCAGACCAATGAACGCGCCGCCGACGATGAACAGGATATTGGAGGTGTTAAGCCGGATGAATTCCTGCTGCGGGTGCTTGCGGCCGCCCTTGGGCGGAATATTGGCTTCGGTTCCCTCGATGATCTTTAACAGGGCCTGTTGCACGCCCTCGCCCGACACGTCGCGGGTGATGGACGGGCTGTCGCCCTTGCGCGCGATCTTGTCGATCTCGTCGATGTAGATGATGCCCTTGCTGGCCGATTCAATGTCGTAATCGGCGTTTTGCAGCAACTGGACCAGGATGTTTTCCACGTCCTCGCCCACATAGCCGGCCTCGGTCAGCGTGGTGGCGTCGGCGATGGCAAAGGGGACGTTTAAAATCCGGGCCAGGGTCTGGGCGAGCAGCGTCTTGCCGGAACCGGTGGGGCCGATCAGCAGGATGTTGCTCTTGTCGATTTCGATGTCGTCCGCGCCGGCGGCATTGGCGTAGTAGACGCGCTTGTAATGGTTGTGCACGGCCACGGCCAAAATCTTCTTGGCCTGTTCCTGGCCGATGACGTAATCGTCGAGCAGGCGTTTGATCTCGGCCGGGGCCAGAAGCTTGCCGCCCTCGGTCTCTTCGCTGACGGATTCCTGGGCGATGATTTCGTTGCAAAGGGCCACGCATTCATCGCAGATATAGACATCCGGGCCGGCGATGAGCCGCTGCACCTCGTCCTGGTTCTTGCCGCAAAACGAGCAACACAACTCGCCCGACACGGTACTTTTCTTCCTCGTCATACGGGAAAACCCACCCTGCCCGGCATTCCGGGCCTTTTTGACCGCCAACCAGTCCTAGGCCTGTTCGGGTTCTTTTTTTCCAAGCGGTTCCCTGGTCGTCAGCACCTTGTCGATAAGGCCGTACGCCACGGCTTCCTCGGCGCTCATGAAATTGTCGCGCTCAGTGTCCACCTTGATCTTCTCGATATCCTGGCCGGTATGGTGGGCCATGATCTCGTTTAAGGTGTCGCGGGTGCGCCTGGTTTCCTTGGCGTGAATCTCGATATCCGTGGCCTGTCCCTGGTAGCCGCCAGACGGCTGGTGGATCATGATGCGGCTGTGCGGCAGGGCGTAGCGCATGCCCGTGGCCCCGGCGCACAGGAGCAATGCCCCCATGCTGGCGGCCTGTCCCAGGCACAGGGTGGAAACCGGCGGCAGCACGTAGCGCATGGTGTCGTAGATGGCCAGCCCCGACGAGACAACACCGCCCGGGGAATTGATATACATGAAAATTTCCTTCTCGGGATCCTCGGATTCGAGAAAGAGCAACTGGGCGCAGATCAGGTTGGCGATATGGTCGTCGACGGCGTCGCCAAGCAGGATGATGCGGTCCCGGAGCAGCCGCGAATAGATGTCGTAGGCACGTTCGGTGCGACCGGTCGTTTCAATGACGATTGGGATGGTGGCCATCACGTTCCCTTTGGTGCGCCGGGGGCGACGGCTTGCGTCGGTTTTGTCCGCAAACCGCGACCGCCACGACCTCCCGGCTTCGGTTGTGGGACGAAGCAGCCGGCGTGACGGGGCTGCTTCGTCCAGGTTTCAATTTATCTGCAAGAAACAGTCCTCAATGTCTAGGCAGTCGCCTCGGCATCGGCGGCCGATTCGGTCGGAGCAACCTTGGTCACCAGGGCGCTGGCGTAGATCAGGTCGGCGGCCTTGTCGCACAAGAGCTTGTCGCGCACCATGATCATCATGCCGTTGTCCTCGTAGTAGCGCTTGAGCAACACGACGTCCTGTCCGACCTGGGTCGAGAGGCGGTAGAAAAACGCATCCATCTCCTGGGGGGTGACGGCAAGTTCTTCCTTGGCAGCCACAGCCGAGAGGAAAATCTGGGTCTTGACCAGCTCCTCGGCCTGGGGCTTCATCTCGACTTCGACATCGGCCAGGGACTTGCCCGTGGACTCCAGGCTCTTGCCCCGGCGCTCCAACTGGGTGACGAACTCCTGAACCATCTGGCCAAGCTGCTGTTCGACGGTGGTCGGCGGCAGCGGGAAATCAACGGCAGCCAGCAATGTGTCGATCAGCTTCTTCTGGGCCGACGAGCGGTGCAGGTCCTCGCGCGATTTCTTGTAGGACATGGTAATGGCTTCGCGCATCTTGTCCAGGTCTTCGAAGTTGCCGGCCTTCTTGGCCAGCTCGTCGTCGACCGGCGGCAGGGTGCGGACCTTGATGACATGGACGGCGACCTTCATGGTCACGGTGCGGCCGGCCAGATCGGTATTGATGAAATCGGCCGGGAACGTGATCTCACCCTCGCCTTCGGAACCGGCTGGGATGGTTTTGACCAGGGCTTCGAACTCGGCCAGGGACTGGCCCTCGCCGAGCGTCATCTCGAAATTCTCAGCCCGCACGCCGGGAATGGCCTGGCCGTTTTCAAAGGCCTCGAAGGTGACGGAGACCACATCTCCGTCGGCCGGGGTGCGATTGTCGCTTATGGGCGCGACTTCGGCCAGATTCTTGCGCACGCGTTCGATGACGGAATTGATGTCGGCGTCGGAGACGACGACTTCCTCTTCCTCAATGGCCTGGCCCTTGTATTCGGGCAGTTCGAATTCCGGGGCGTGCTCGAAGCTGAAGGTGTATTCCAGCGGTTCGCCCTTGGCCAGGGCGGCCTCGCTCACGTCCAGCCCCGACAACGGGGAGAGCTTCAGTTCGCCCATGATCTCGTTGATATGGACGTTAATGAGGTCGGTAGTGGCTTCGCCGACGACTTCCTTCTTGAAACGCTGTTCGATGACGCTCGACGGCACTTTGCCTTTGCGAAAGCCCTTTATGTCGGCCTTGGAGCGAAAAAGCGCTACGGCGGTGGACAGGGCGGCGGTGGCTTCTTCGGCCGGAACGCTCACGGTAACCTGCGTTTTAACAGGGGAAATCTGAGTGACGGTATATTCCAAAGCTTCCTCCAAGATGTTCGCCAAAGCCCACTTGGGCATAGCGGATTGTGGGTCGTGTCGGGTAAATCAATACTATGATACGAAATGGGATATGCTACAGGATGGCATGGGAAAAGGAAAGCGCCAAATCCGGGAACCCCGGAGCGCCGGGAAGCCCCGCATTATGCGACTCTGCGAAAAAAGGCAATCAGGATGCGCGGCCAAATCCCCCGCCGCCCGGCGTTTCGATGCGCAGCCGGTCGCCCGGGCGCAGCCGCACGTGAAATTTGCCCGGCATGACCATCTCGCCGGTCCGGCGCGTCACAACATTGACGCCCGCCGCCCCTTCGCCGCCGCCGTCCAGGCCCCATGGCCCGTGCAGCCGCCGATCTGAAAGCACCGTCGCCTCCATGGCCCCCAGAGCCTCAATCTCGCGCACCAGCCCCTCGCCGCCGGTATGCCGTCCGGCCCCGCCGGAACCGTGCCGCAGGGCGTAGCGCACAACCCGCAGCGGATAGGCATATTCCAGGGCCTCAATGGGGGTGTTGAGGGTATTGGTCATGTGGGAATGGACGGCCGATTGCCCATTGCCGCTCGCATCCGCTCCGGCCCCGCCGGCCAGGGTTTCATAATAGGTGAAGGCAGTCCTGCTTCGCGGATCGACCCCGCCCATGGTCAGGTTGTTCATGGTGCCCTGGGAGGCCGCCGGTATGCGCTGCGGCAGGGCCGGGGCCAGGGCGCGCAGGATCACGTCCACGATGCGCTGGGAGGTTTCGACGTTGCCGCCGGCCACGGCCGCCGGGGGCAGCGCATCCACCACGGTTCCCGGCTTGGTGCGTATGGTCAGCGGGCGCAGGCAGCCGGCATTGGCCGGCACGGCCTCGCCGGCCAGGGCGCGAAACACGTAGAGCGCGGCAGAGACGGCTATGGCCCGCACGGCATTGACGCAGCCGCCGGACTGGGGGTCGCTGGCCCGAAAATCCAGCTCGGCCTCGCCGCCTTCGATGGCGAGCGTCAGGCGCACAGCCACTTCCCCGCCGCCGGCCCCGTCGTCATCCAGGCTGTCCTCGGCCGTATACGTTCCGTCGGGTATGGCGGTTATGGCGGCGGCCATGAGCCGCTCGGCATAATCGAGCAGCGCCCCGGCCATGTTGGCCATGGCGTCCGGGCCGTGGGCGGCGACCAGGGCTTCCAGGCGGACGACCCCGGTGCGGTTGGCCATGATCTGGGCGGTGAAATCACCTTGCCGCTCTTGCGGCGTGCGCACGTTGGCCAGAAAAAGGGCCATGACGTCGGCCACGATTTCGCCCCCGGCCACCACTTTGAGCGGCGGTATGATCAGGCCTTCCTGATAGATCGAGGTGGAAAGCGGCATGGAGCCGGCGGCCATGCCGCCGACGTCGGCGTGGTGGGCGCGGCTGGCCACGTAAAAAAGCGGCGCGTCGCCCCCGGCATAGACCGGGGCCACCAGCGTTATGTCGGGCAGATGGGTGCCGCCCTTAAAGGGATCGTTTAACATGACCATATCGCCCGGGGCCATGTCCACGGCGTCTATGGCGGCGCGCACCGACAGCGGCATGGAGCCGAGATGCACCGGGATGTGGGCGGCCTGGGCCACCATGTCGCCAGCGGCATTGAACACGGCGCAGGAAAAATCGCGGCGTTCTTTGATATTGGGGGAATACGCGGTCCGGGTCAGGGCGACGCCCATTTCCTCGGCCACCGAAGCGAATTTGTTTTTGAAAACTTCAAGCGTGATGGGGGTGATGTTCATGTACCTGCGCCGTCCGTCAACTGTTTTGCTTCGCGCCGTGCTGGGTTAAATACGCCGCAAAATCCCCGGCGTACCCCTTTACACCAATGTGCGTAAACCGCCCCAACACACTGACATACACCTGTCCGCCAATATCGCGCCAGCGCCTGCAAAAGGCGTAATCCTCGGGCAGATAGTCGCGGGTCTCGGGATCAATCATCGTATCAAAAAAAGCGTAGTTCTCGGCCGCGGCCTCGTTGGTGCAGGCAAAACGGTAACGCAATGCCGGGTAGGCGTCCACAAGGCGGGCAAACACGTCCCGTCGGATCAGCATGAAGCCGGTGGCTGCGTACTCCACTTCCAAAAAGCCCTGTTCGTCCATTTTGCAGCCTGGCTTGACCTTGACCGCATAATCGAGGCTGGCCGCCTCGGCCACGGCTGCCGGCGTGCCGGCCGGCTGGGCCATGACCCGCTCCACAGACAAGCCTTTGACCGGATAGACGCCGCAGACAACATCCTTGTCCGCGCCCAACAGCCGCGGGACCATGCGGGGGTCGAACTCGATGTCGGCGTCGATAAACAGCAGGTGCGTGGCCCGCTCGTCGCGCAAAAATTCGCTGACAATGGAGTTGCGCGCCCGGGTGATGAGGCTTTCGTGGCAGGGGGTGAGCAGGCGAAACGGGACCTTCGCCCGGTTGAGCACATCTTTGAGCGCCAGCATGGACAGCATGTACGGCACAGTGACCACGCCGCCAAAACACGGCGTGCCAATGACCAGCATTACAACGCCCTCCTGCCCCGGCCCAAAGGCCGGGACGCCCGGCCACAAGCCGTAGCGGGCGCACAGCAATCACGCCAGAGGCGGCGAAGGCCGGTCGGCGCAGTCATCGTACCGCCGCCAACGAGGAGAAAAATCCGACCGGACGCACGCCGCCTAGGCCTGTCCGCCCGTGGCGATAACGATATTGCCAAAGGCGTCCACGTGGGCCGACGCGCGCGGCGGCACAAAGGTCGTGGCCGAGGTCTCGGCCACAAGGGCCGGGCCGTCAAAGCGGTTGCCGGGCAGAAGCTTCTCCCGGTCATACCACATGGCGGCCAGCTCCCGGCCGCGCCAGATGAGCGGACGCTCGCCGATCTGTGCGGCAGCCGGCACGGCAGCAACCAGATGCTCGGCCTCGGTCAGTCCCGGCTTGTCGGTGATGACCCTGGCCCGGATGCGCAACGTCACAATCTCGATGACGGCCTTGGGATGTTTGAAACCGAAGATGGCCTCGTGGCGGTTGTGGAAAGCCAGGAATGGATCGGCCACGAAACGGATGGACAGCTCGTGGGACTGCCCCTTGTAGCGCATGTCGAGCTGGCGTTCGAGGACAATGCGCGCCCCGGGCGCTTCCTCGGCCATGGTCTGCCTGGCCCGGGTTTCGAGCGTGCCGAAAAGCCCGGCCACCTCGATAAGATCGGTCTTGTCGGAGGCGGCCATAACCGTCTCGGAAAAATCCCGGACAACATCGGCCATAAGCATGCCCAGGGCGGAAAAAAGCCCGGGATGCTGCGGCACGACCACGGTTCCCACGCCAAGGAGCCGGGCCAGGGACACGGCATGCAGCCCGCCGGCCCCGCCGTAGGACAGCAAGGCAAAATCGGCCGGATCATGGCCACGCTCGACCGAGATGACCCGAATGGCCCGCTCCATGGCCGACTCGGCCACGGCCACGACCCCCTCGGCGGCCTCAATGGCCGAAAGCCCGACCGAAGCGCCAAGCGCCGCAAACAACTCCGGCAACCGCTCCGGGAAAAGCGGCATGGCTCCGCCCAGGAAGTGATCCGCAGCCAGGCGCCCCAAAAACAGGTTGGCGTCAGTGACGGTCAAGCCCTCGCCCCGGCCGTAGCAGGCCGGACCGGGCACAGCCCCGGCGCTTTGCGGCCCGACCCGAAGCGCCCCGCCGGCATCAATGGCCGCCAGCGACCCGCCGCCAGCCCCGACCGTGTGAATGTCGAGCATGGGGGTTTTGATGGGCATGCCGGCCAGCACCGTCTCGGCGGCCATGGACAGGCTGCCGTCGAGCAGCGACACGTCCGTGGAGGTGCCGCCCATGTCAAAGGTGATGAGCCGGTCAAAACCGGCCGCCTTGCCCACGGCCAAAGCGGCCACAACCCCGCCGGCCGGACCGGAAAGCACGGTGCGCACCGGCTCGCGCCGGGCGGTCTCAGCGGAAATGAGCCCGCCGCTGGACTGCATGACGCAAAGGTCCGTTCCATCCGGCAGCTCGGTGGCCAGATCACCCAGATAGGTGCGCATGGCCGGCGCAACATAGGCGTTGACCACCGTGGTGGCGGCGCGCTCATACTCGCGAAATTCGGCCAGGATGTCGGAAGAAAGCGAGACGGCAAGCCCGACTTCAGACAGGGCTTCGCCTAGCAGCAACTCGTGTTCCGGCTTCAGGAAGGAAAAAAGCAGGCAGACAGCCACGGAGTCCGCTCCGGCCGCCGCCACACGCAGGGCCAGATCCCGGGCAGCCTCAGGCGTCAGCTCTTCAATGACGCGGCCCTCGGCGCTCACCCGACCCGGAGCGCCGAAACGCAGCGCCTCAGGCACCAGACACGGTTCCTTGCGGCTGGCCAGATCATACAACTCGACACGGTCCTGGCGACCAAGGGCGATGATGTCCTCGAACCCGGCATTGGCCACAAAAGCCGTTACCGCACCCCGGCGTTCGAGCAGAGCATTGGTGGCCACGGTGGAGCCGTGCATGACCTGCCTGGGAGCCAGGGTCAGACGGCCAAGGCCGTCCAGGATGGCTCTTGAGGGGTTGTCCGGACTGGAGGGCAGTTTGACCACGACAAAGCCCTGCTCCGTCCGACAGATAATATCGGTAAACGTGCCGCCGGTATCAACGCCGACAACGGCCATCGTGCCCCCTTTCTCCCCTGCTGCGAAGGGATACGGTCATGCTCGGTTATAAACGGCTGCACAAAAAAACGGGCCGTAAAAAGAGAACGGAACGTGCCGCCAAAGGGCGACGCGGGCCACATCGTCAGACGCGAGAAACCGGGCCTTGGTCCGGATACGCTCACTATCGCGGGTTTCCGTTTTTTTTCAAGGGGCAACGCCGCTCCACCATAAGGATGGAACGGCGTTGACGCCAGAACGACAACGAACGGTTCTTTTAGAGGTTGTTGCCCAACAGTTCGCCAAAGGCGGCGCAACCGACGGTAACGGCTCCCGGAATCTGATCGGCCAGATCCACGGTGACTTTTTTGTTGCTGATGGTCTTGTCCATGGCGTCGTGGATGAGCTTGGCAGCCTCGTGCCAGCCAAGGTGCTCAAGCAGCATTGCGCCGCTCAACACCAGGCTGCCGGGGTTGGCCTTGTCTTTGCCGGCAATGTTCGGGGCGGTGCCGTGGGTCGGCTCGAAAAAGGCCAGCTTTTCGCTCATGTTGACGCCGGGAGCCAGTCCCAGCCCGCCAACCTGGGCGGCCAGGGCGTCGGAGATGTAGTCGCCGTTGAGATTGGTGGTGGCGATAACCGAATAGTCCTGGGGCCGCATGAGCGCCACCTGGAACATATTGTCGGCAATACGGTCCTTGACCACGATGGGCTTGGTCCCGCCGGCAGCGGCGTCCTGTTCGGTCATGCAGGCATCGGCAAATTCCGTGGCCGCCACTTCATACCCGCAGGCCCGAAAAGCGCCTTCGGTGTACTTCATGATGTTGCCCTTGTGGACCAGGGTGACGCTTGGCAGCTTGTGGGCCACCGCGTGCTGGATGGCCTTGCGCACGAGCCGCTTGGAGCCGGCCGGAGTGATGGGCTTGATGCCGATGCCGGCCGTGATGTCCACCTTGGCCCCAAGCTCATCGCACAAAAAGGCGATCAGGCGCTTGGCCTCGGGCGTGCCGGAGGCATATTCGATGCCGGCGTAGACGTCTTCGGTGTTTTCCCGGAAAATGATCATGTCCACAAGGTCCGGACGCTTGACCGGGGACTCGATGCCCTTGAAATAGCGAATGGGCCGGATGCAGGCATAGAGGTCCAGGACCTGACGCAGGGTGACGTTTAAGCTGCGAAAGCCGCCCCCGACGGGGGTGCCCAGCGGACCCTTGAAGGCGAGTTCGGCCGTGCTCAGGGCGTCGACGGTGGCCTGGGGCAGATAATCCCCGGTTTCCTTGAAGGCTTTCTCGCCGGCGAGCAGTTCCTTCCACACAAGCTTGCGATCCGCGCCGTAGGCCTTGGCCACGGCCGCATCAAGAACCGGTCGTCCGGCCGCCCAGACATCCGGGCCGATGCCGTCGCCTTCAATCCAAAATACCGTCTTTTCCATGCGCCTCAACTCCTCTGGGAAATTTAGAACAATACGTCAGGTTAAAAAGGGAGCCGGTCATTTGTCAACCAGAGGCCTGGCCGGAGGGGCGAGAAAGGCTTCGGCGAACTCCCGGGCCACCCGCTTCTGGTGCGCCTCGGACATGGTCCAGTACTCGGCGTCGGCCCCGCACAGGATCAGCACCTGCGTGAGCGCCGCCTCCCGATCCTCCCGGCCAAGGCCGGCCCAATCCGGTCGGGCCATGCGCCGGGCCGCCTCGCTGCGGCAGGCTTCAATGTAGCGCCGGGGGGCGGGAAGCGCTGCCTTGGCCCGGACATCCGGTCCGCCCTCGGTCTTCGAAGCAGATCTGCCGCCAAGATGCAGTTGCTCAAACAGGGGGAACACGGGCTGCGGCACGATGCGCTGCAGGCCAAAAAGAAGCCCGGCAAATACAATAAAAATAAAAGGAACAAGTGGCTTGCGATCCATGGACGCCCCCGTCCGGAGCGCCCGGGAGGGTCCATATGCAGCAAAACAGCCTGCGACTCCCGGCACATCCCGGCAGCCGCGCCAGCCAGGGACAGCCCTGGCCGGGGCGCGGGTTTGGGAGACATCCCGCCCGTTACTGCTGCGGGGTCTCGGCGGCATAGCGCCGCATTTTCGTTGTCACATTGTCCTCGATCCAGTGGCCGTCCCACCATTCGATGGGAATGACCGGCTGGCCGGAGAGATACACGGCAAAGAGCACCTGATCGCCCGGGGTCAGTCCCGTTGTGCCGGTCGCCCCCACCGGATCACCCTTTTTGACGGCGTCGCCCACAGCCACGGCCACCGAGGACAGGCTGGCATACACCGTGGTCAGGCCCAGGCCATGGTCGATGACCACCGTGTTGCCGTAAACGCCGAGCGGTCCGGCAAAAACGACCTTGCCGGAATTGGCCGCCGGAACCTGGGCTCCGGGAACAGAGGCAAGACCAATGCCGTCGCTTACGTCCCGACCGATCTCCTGACCATTGGCGACATAGACCCGTTGCGCCCCAAACGAGCCGCGCACGATCGATCGGGGCAGATAGATAAACCCGCCCTCCCAGAGCGGCTCCGGCCCGGACTTGGCGGAAAGAGAGGCAATCACTGCGGCATTTTGCTGGCGCAGTTCGCTGTTTAATTTTTTAAAACGTTCAACGGGGTCGCGCACCTGGGGGAACAGACCGGCAAAGGCCGGCAGGCGGGCCGCCAGGAACTCGTCGGTGATGTCCACCCGCTCCTCACGAAATCGCCGCTTAATGGCCATATTGACGAAAAATCCGGTTTTTTCGTTGCCGGCAGCATCCTCGACAAAAAGCCTGGGCTTGTAGGCATCGGGGTCTATTTCGCTCGGGAAGGGAAAGAGGCAAACGTATTGGCCGCTTTTTTGCTTGTAGCCCGGATAGAACTTGTCGCCCACCACCACCCCGCTGCGGGCAACGTCCTTGTTCACCTCGTAAACGACCAGACCGGCCCCCCCTTGGCGCAGGTAATTGGCCGGCGTGAGGGCTTTGATGGTCGGGGGAACGGGATCAAGAAGCATCCGCTTGGAAATGCGGGCGGCGTTGCCGGCGCCGAGGTTGGCATGGGAGCCGTCGAAGGCGGCGGCCTGCATCTCGAAGGTCCCGCCGCGCAACTCCGAGGATTCCAGCGAGAAACGTTCGGAAACATGGTCGCGGGGTGGATCATAGACCTTGCGCAGGACATCCACCCGACGCTGGCCCTGGGCAACGGACACGGTGACCGAGCGGATGCCGGACTGGTCGTCGGAAGCGGCGAGCACAAAGGGACGCTTCACGGACGTGGCCTCGGCCTCGGGTGTTATCGTCACCCGCGGCTTTTCGGCGTCCTTGAGAAACAGATAGTAGCCGGCAAAACCGGCGACGGCCAACGGGGATGCGAGCAATCCCAGAGCGACAAACCAGAATATCGGACCGGTTGTGCCTCGTTTTTTAAACGGCTTTCTGATGCGCATAGCGAACGTATCCCCTGTCTGCCGGATACCGACAGTATAGGTGAGGCAAGCGCCCCGGGCAAGCCGCATCGTGCCGGCCCAAGACAACCACGGAGATTTCCATGACCAGCGAAACGCAGACCACATCCCAAGGAGCGCCTGCCGCTCCCCCGACCCCGGGCAGACGTCCTTCCCTGGCTTGGTCGGCGTCAACGGTGTCGCTGGTCGTGTGCGCCCTGTTCCTGGGCAGCGTCAACGACTGGCTGGCCAAGCGCACGGCCGCCCTGCGCCACGAAACCATCTGGTTGACCCAGAATGCGGCCATGCGCGAGTCCGAAGCCAGGCTCGCAGCCTCGCTTTTCAGCATCGACCCGGAAGAACGGCGACGGTTGCGGCTGACGGCCACAGCCTACTGTCCGGATTGTCTGCCCGACGAGGACGGTCCCCAACTCTCGGCCCTGGGCGGACCGGTGCGGGCCGGACACACCGTGGCCGTCTCCCGTGATCTGCGCCGGCTGCTTGGGCGCACGGTCTATATCGAAGGATTCGGGGTGCGGGTGGTCGAAGACCTCATGCATCCACGCTTTGCCGGCCGCATGGACCTGTGCCTGCCAGACAAACGGCAGGCCCTGGACTTTGGCGTCCAGAGCCTGGATATTGTGGTCCTCAACTGACGCCATACCGTCTTCTAATAAGCCCCGTGCATGCTTAGCACCACCGGGACGGTACGCAGCAATATCTTGATGTCCAGGGCCACCGACCACGTATCCACGTATTCAATATCCAGTTCCATCATGCGCTCAAAGGGCGTATTGTTGCGGCCGCTGATCTGCCACAGACAGGTAATGCCGGGTTTGACCCCGAAACGACGCCTGGGCCAGTCCTTTTCAATACGCTCAACATCCCGTAGCGGCAGCGGACGCGGCCCCACAAGGCTCATGTCGCCGCGCAGCACGTTGACGAGTTGGGGCAGCTCATCAATGCTTGTGCGCCGCAGCCACCGGCCAAGCGGGGTGATGCGGGGGTCGTTTTTAATCTTAAATGTCGCCCCATCCATCTCATTTTGGGCCTCAAGAGCCTCCTGCATGTCGGCTGCGTTCTGCACCATGGTCCGGAATTTGTAAAACTTGAAAATCCGCTTGCCAAGGCCCACCCGATCCTGGGCAAAAAGAGCCGGCCCGGGTGACGTGAGCCGGATAAGCCCCCACGTCGCGGCCAAAAGCGGCGACAAAACGACGAGCGCGGTCACAGAAACGGCCACGTCGAGAAAGCGTTTGATGATGCGCTCACGCTCATCAGCCAAGGTATTGGAGATGGTCACCGCCACCTCGCCGCCATGGCCACCGGGACGGCTGTGCGGATTTTTCAGTTCAAAAAGCCGCGTCACCACCGTCACCGACACCCCCTGCTCCTCGCAGACCGACACCAGGGCCGAGGCCCGGTGGCACAACTGCTCCAGGGGCAGGCAGATGACCACCTCGTCCACCACATGTCCGCGCAGATAGTCGGTAAGGCCGTCAAGACGGGCCGCCAGCTGCATGGCTTCGGGCATCGGGCCGGGAGCCGGGGACGCCTCCCAGTCATCAGCCACAAACCCCAGAAACCGGCGGCCGTGTTCGGGATGGGCCAGCATCTCCCGGGCGATCTCCTGGGCGCGCGTTCCGGTGCCCACCACCAGGGTGCGGCGACGCAGCAGGCCCTGGGCCTCACCGAGGAAGAGCAGACGGCGAGTCACGAGGCGCACGACCACGCCGCCGGCAGCGGCCAAAAACCAATAGGCAGCCAGAAAAGCAGGCGCGGCCAGGGGCGGACGCAACACAGCAGCGGCCACCAGCAACACAAGCAACACGCCAGTGACTGCCTTGATGGTCGCCTTGAGCGCTTCACGTCGATTATAGAGCGCCATTTCCGTATACAGACCAAACAACGGAAACACACAGGCCGTGCCAACGAGAACGACCAGCAACAGGGCCAGGCTGGCCGCATCAAAATGCAGATGGGCAGCGGATGCCGTTTCCGGAGTCAGCGTTGTGGAGAATGCCGCCGCAACAACCAGTGCGATAGCGGCCAACGCCAGGTCAAGGGCGCGAAGCCAAGTAATGGCTCCCTGTCTGGATGCAAATGGCAAGTCGTCCCCCAATGCGATTGCGGCCCCAGTCCGGTACAGGCGGACCATTCCTGCGCGCTCTCACCCGGCCGGCAGACCGACCGGAGAAACCGCATTCAAGCACTCTATCCCAACCGCATCGGGGAATGCAACCTCCGGGCCAGTTCATGCGTCACAGGCCGGCTACGGCACCAGCAGTACTTTGATGTCGCAGACATTGGTATTGGTGGGACCGGTTTTCAGGAGTTGTCCGACCGCTTCAAAATAATGGTAGGCGTCGTTGGCCG
The DNA here is from genome assembly GCF_000801335.2 of Desulfovibrio sp. TomC. Taxonomy (NCBI): domain Bacteria; kingdom Pseudomonadati; phylum Thermodesulfobacteriota; class Desulfovibrionia; order Desulfovibrionales; family Desulfovibrionaceae; genus Desulfovibrio; species Desulfovibrio sp. TomC. The sequence goes on along the minus strand of NZ_JSEH01000018.1, from coordinate 36,994 downwards.
CCAGATAGGCCCGGGCGTCGAGCCCCAACGCACGCCCCCGGCGCAGGATCTCCAGGCTGGCAAAAGCGCCGGTGGCATCGGTCGGGCCATCGGACCCATCGGTTGACGCAGCCAGAAACACGGCTTCCTCGGCATTTTTGGCCTCGCCGATCAGCCCGGCCAGAAAGGCCAGGGCCATTTCCTGGTTGCGCCCGCCCTTGCCCGGACCGCGTAGGGTCACGGTAGTCTCCCCGCCGGCAATGACACAGGCCGGACGCGGCAGGGGCACGGCATATTCGGCGATATCCTTGGCCATGCCGAGAAAGAGATTGGCCATTTCCCGGGCTTCGCCGGTCAAGTGCGAGGTCAGCACCAGCGTGGCGTAGCCCAGGGCGGCGGCCTTGTCCCGGGCGGCCAAAAGGGCCTGGAAATTCGTGCCGATAAGTACCGTGCGGGTGGCGTCAAAGACCGGGTCGCCGGCCTTGGGGGTTTCCGGTGCCCGGCCGGCCGCCACGTCCATAAGAACGGCCAGGGCCTCGGGGGCCACGGCGTCGCGCACGCCGTAGCGGTCAAGCACGGCCAGGGCATCGGCGGCGTCCGTGGAATCGGGCACGGTCGGGCCGCTGGCAATCACGTCCAGATCATCGCCCACCACGTCGGAGAGCAGCAACCCCAGGCAGTCGGCCGGGGCGATGGCCGCCGCCAGCCGGCCGCCTTTGACCGCCGAGAGTTTTTTGCGCACGCAGTTGATTTCATTGATCGTGGCCCCGCAGGCGAGCAGCGCCCGGGTGGTGGCCTGCTTGTCAGCCAGGGTCAGCCGGCGACCGGCGACGGCCAGGGGCGCGGCCAGGATGGCCGACCCGCCGCCGGAGACCAGCACAATGACCAGATCGCCCTCCCGGGCGGCCTCGGCCATGGCCAGGACTTCCCGGGCGGCGAGCGCGCCGCGCTCGTCCGGCACGGGATGGGCCGACTCCAGGAGCCGGATGCGCGATAATGTCTCCAGATAGCCTTCCTTGACCGCCACCACGCCGGCCGTGATACGCTCGCCAAGAAGACGTTCCAGCCCCAAGGCCATACGGGCCGAGGCCTTGCCCATGCCCAGGACGAAAATACGGTTGTAGCGCGACAGGTCATAGGCGTGGCACTCGGTTTCCGTGGTCACGCGCAGGATGTCGCCGGTGAGCGAGAGCACCCGCTGCATCATGGCCAGGGGGTCGACCCGGGAAAGCCCGGCCCGGAAAATGGTTTCGGCATCGGCAAGGCTTTGAGCCATGATCGTCCTCCATAACCGGGCCTGCACCCCCGGTGGTCTGTTGCCAGGGAGTGCCAGCCGGGACAGGTCGCGTCAAGGCGACCCGTTTTTTGCTGGCAACGTGGCGTCGGGATAGCCAAATGCCGCCTGCCGGCGTAGCATGGGCGCAGCAATGCCTCCCCTTCGCCAACGCCGGCCAGCCGGCAAACGAGAGCGACGATACCGCCATGCGCCAGCCCGACCCCACCCATCTGCCGTTTTCACTCGCCGCCCTGGGCAACGACTTTGCCTCGGCCACTCCGGACCGCGACACCCCGGAGACGCCGGGCTGCTGGATCATCCTGCGGGAAAACGGACTCGTCCTTTGCCGCGACGGCTACGGTCTTCCTGACGGCGTGTTGCCTGTGGCCGGTCCGTTTGCCGTGCCCCCGGTGCTGGTCGGCTTCTGGCAGGGCCGACCCCTTCGAGCCGCCCGCCTGGAACCCGAAGCCACCCTGCCGGCCGGCCTCATCGCCGTGCGCGCCTCCTACCGCAACCAGACCCTCGACGACCGCCTCCTCACCCTGGCCGGACTGGCCCGGCAAGTGCTCCACTGGCGCGACCGCAGCCGCATCTGCCCGGCCTGCGGCGGGTCCCCTGGAGAAATCGCCGGCAGTTTCGGGGCGCGCTGTCCGTCATGTACCCGGGAATACTATCCGCGCATCCATCCGGCGGTGATTGTTCTCGTAAACCGGGGCGACGAATTTCTCCTGGTGCGCAAGGCCGACTGGCCGGCCGGCCAGTACGGGCTGGTCGCCGGCTATGTGGAATTCTGCGAAACCCTGGAAGAGTGCGTGGAGCGCGAAGTGCTGGAAGAAACCGGCCTTCGCGTGGCGGAGGTGCGCTATCTGGCCAGTCAGAGCTGGCCCTTCCCCAGCCAGCTCATGGCCGGGTTTGCCGCGACCTATGCCGGCGGCGAACTGACGCTGGACACCACCGAGCTGGAAGACGCCGGCTGGTTCTCAGCCAGACGCCCGCCGCCGGTCTTGCCGCCCCGGGCCAGCATCGCCCGCGACCTCATCAACCGCTTCGCTCCGGCCCTTGGCGGCGCACCCAAAGATTCCTGAAAAAGAGGCGGGCGCATACGGTTATCCGTTGACAGGCCCGGCCGGTCCCTATATAGGATCAATCGTGTCCGATTAATCTAAATTTGAGGGGCGACATGCGTTTAACCAGAGCCGGCGAATATGCCATCCGTTGTGTTCTGTATCTGGCCATGCACAGCGAGCGGACACTCATTGGGCGCAAGGAAATTGCCGAAGCCATGGATGTGCCGGCCCAGTTCCTCGGCAAGGTCGCCCAGCAACTGGCCCGGGCCGGGATCATCAGCATCCGCCAAGGCTCCCAGGGCGGCTACGAATTGGTCAGGCGTTCAGAAGACATCACGCTCTTGAGCGTCATCGAGGCTATTGACGGCGAAATCTTTCTGAATGACTGCATTAATCGTCCTGAAAGTTGCGACCGGCAGACTATCTGCTCGGTGCATCATGTCTGGGAAAACGCGCGGCGGCAGCTGCGAAGCACCCTGGGCGCAACGACTCTGGCCGAATTGGCGGCCATGGAGAAACGGACCTGCCAGGGGCGCTCGCCGGAGCCGTTGCCCGCGCGAAATGGTTAATGTTTTTTGTAATGGGGTTGGTGCATTTTCCTGAACCCGGTGCTAGAGTGGGGCGGACCGCAAGGATGCCGCAAGGCCCGGTGAAGGGGAAAATGCGATACAGGTGTACGGTCAACACGGAGGAAAAGGAGACAGATCATGGACACGCTCATGCTTTCACGACTGCAGTTCGCCTTTGCGACATTCATTCACTTTATCTTTGTCCCACTCACCCTGGGACTTTCCGTGCTCATTGCGATCATGGAAACAAAGTACGTCCGCACCGGGGACGAGACGTACAAACGAATGGCCAAATTCTGGGGCAAGCTGTTTCTCATCAACTTCGCCCTGGGCATCGTCACCGGCATCACCCTGGAATTTCAGTTCGGCACCAACTGGTCGCGCTATTCGGCCTTTGTCGGCGATATTTTCGGCTCATTGCTCGCCATTGAAGCAACCGCCGCCTTTTTCCTGGAATCCACGTTCCTGGGCGTCTGGATTTTCGGCTGGAACAAACTCTCGCCCAAAGTCCACCTCCTGGCCATCTGGCTGGTCGCCATCGCCGCCAATTTTTCGGCCCTGTGGATCATTCTGGCCAACGGCTTCATGCAGCACCCGGTCGGCTACGTGATCCAAAACGGCCGGGCTGAACTGGGCAGCTTCATCGATGTCATTACCAACGGCTACGGCTGGAACGCCTTCCTCCACACCGTGACCGGGGCCTGGGCTTTGGCCGGATTTTTCGTGGTAGGCGTCTCGGCTTGGCATTTGCTTCGCAAGCAGAACATCGACTTTTTCACCAAGTCGTTTCGCATCGGCGCCGGCTTTGCCCTGATCTTCTCCCTGCTCGTGGCTGTCGTCGGCCACCGCCAGGGCAATATCGTGGCCGAGGTGCAGCCGGCCAAGCTGGCGGCCATGGAATCCCACTGGGACACCCAGAAAAACGCGCCCATGTATCTCTTTGCCCTGCCCGATCCGGACAATGAAAAGAACAGCATCGAGATCGGCCGTATCCCGAGCATCCTGAGCCTCATGGCCTTCAATGACCCGTCGGCTTCGGTCAAGGGACTCAAAGATTTCCCCAAGGAAGACCGTCCGCCCGTCGCCCTGACCTTTTCCGCCTTCCGCGTCATGGTCGGCCTGGGCACGGCCATGATCGTTCTGGCCATCCTGGCCTTCATAGCCCGCCATCAGCCGGTCGAAAGCTCCCCCCGGCTGTTGAAGCTCCTGATCTGGGGCATCCCCCTGCCCTACCTCTGCCTGCAGGCCGGCTGGGCCGTGGCCGAAGTGGGTCGCCAGCCCTGGATCGTTTACGGCATCATGCGCACCAAGGACGCCGTCTCGCCCATTGCCACCTCCCAGGTGGCCATTAGTCTGGCGGCCTTCTTCGTGGTCTATATCCTGCTCGCCGCCCTGGACATCTTCCTTTTGGCCAAATACGCCCGCTCCCAGCCGCACTAGCCCCGGGCAGCCTTGATGTTCTGGCAACGCGCATGACTCAACCCGGCCCGGCCGGTTGCTAATCGAAGGAGAATGGCCATGGATCTCGGAACCATCTGGTTTATCCTGTGGGGCGTACTTTGGGCCGTCTATTTCATCCTGGACGGATTTGATCTCGGCATCGGCAGCATCATGCCCTTTTTCGCCAAAACCGATGAAGAAAAACGCATCATGTACAACGCCATGGGGCCGTTTTGGGACGGCAACGAGGTGTGGCTCATTACCGCCGGCGGCGTGACCTTTGCCGCCTTCCCCAAAACCTATGCCGTCATGTTCTCATCGCTGTACACGCCGCTTATGCTGCTGCTTTTCGCCCTGATCCTGCGCGGCGTGTCCTTTGAGTTCCGCTCCAAGGTGGACAGCCCTGGCTGGCGCAAACTGTGGGACACCTGCAACTTCCTGGGCAGCTTCCTGCCGGCCCTGCTCCTGGGCGTGGCCTTTGCCAACATCTTCAAGGGCATCCCCATCGATCAGGAAGGCATCCTGCACGGCAACCTGCTCACGCTGCTTAACCCCTACGGTCTGGCCGGCGGCGTCCTGTTCGTGCTGCTTTTCGCCCACCACGGCGCGCTGTGGCTGGCCTACAAGTCCGTTGGCGACGTCCACGCCCGGGCCGTGGCCCTGGCCGGCAAGCTCTGGCCCATCCTGGCCGGCGTCATCGTGCTGTTCCTGGTCATGAGCTTTGCCATGACCAAGCTCTTCACCAATTACCTGGTCAACCCCATCCTGTTCGTCATCCTGCTGGCGGCCGTGGCCGGCCTGCTGCTGACCTGCCATTACCGCCGGGCCGGACGCATCCTGGCTTCCTGGGGCGCTTCGGCCCTGCTGATCGGGACCACGGCCCTGTTTGGCGTGGTCGGCATCTTCCCGGCTCTGCTGCCCTCAAGCCTCAACCCGGCCTTCTCGCTGACCATCGAGAACTCCTCGTCCTCGCCCATGACCCTGGCCATCATGCTGGGCGTGGCCCTGGTGTTCGTGCCTGTGGTCATCGCCTACCAGATCTGGACACTTCGCACCTTCCGTCACCCGGTGACCAAGGAAGACCTCGAGTACGAAGAAGCCTACTAGGCCAAACGACTCCACGCAACGGCGCCGGCGGATTGTATCCGCCGGCGTCTTTTTTTTGTCTTTCTCCCGGACCCTGAGGAGGAGAGACTGCTTTATTGATGTTGACAACGATTTTCAAATTCAATAATGATCCCCCCTGTATTTGGGCCGTCACCCAAATGCCTCACTGAGCACGCGGTCTGAGAAACTGCCCGCACCGTCACTCGTTAGAAAAGGAGCTGAGCCAATGAATGATTCTCTCAAAAACGGACTGTTTCTGGTTGCCGGGGTGGCCCTTGGAGCCTTGGGCGCGGTGGCCCTGGGCAAGGGCAAATTTTCGGTCCGACCGGCCATGACCGATCTGTTGTCCCATGGCATGGACCTCAAGGAAAAAACGGCATCGGTTTTGGAACGGGCCAAGGAAAATATCGAAGACCTGATGGCTGAAGCCAAACATGCCAAGGATGCCCGCGAGAGCAAACCCGTCACTGAAGGCGAGTCGGCTTAACCCTGGCTTCGGCTGGAGTTATTACACATGACGCACTGCGCCATTGTTCACGATATTCCGGGGCGGATGCGCCTGCGCTTCGCCTCGCCCGAAACCTTTTCGGCCAAGGCTCCGGCCATGGCCGCTGCCGCCTCGGCCCTTTCCGGCGTGGCCGAGGTGATCGCCTCGGCCCCTACCTGCGGCCTTTTGGTCCTGTACGACGGAGCGCGGGTGCGCCTCGCCCTCCAGGCCATGGCCCAAAACGGCTGTTCGGCCAAGGCCCCCTTGGCCGGTCCCCGATCCCGCACCCCCACCCTGGCGGCCCAGGCCGCCAGAACCATCAAGAAAACAACCAGAACCGCGCCGGGTACGGTCAACCGCCATGCCCAGGCGGCCGGAAACAAGCTTGCGGCCCCGGCCGAAGCCCCGGTCACCACCCCGATGCAGTCCATGGCCCGTGAAGCCGGCATGTTCCTGGCGCGCGCGATCCTGCCGCCGGCTTTTCGCCCACTCTTCCTGCTCAAGCGGGTGCTGCCGTTTATCAAGCGAGGGGCGGCCGCTCTGCTGCGCGGCAAACTCAATGTCGAGGTTCTCGACGCCCTGGCCATCGGCGTGTCTGTCGCCCGTCGGGACTACCGGGCCGCTACCGGCATCGCGCTGCTGCTCGGGCTTGGCGAAGTGCTGGAAAGCTCCACCCGCAAACGCTCCCGCGACAGTCTGGCCGAGACGCTGGCCGCCACCTTTGACGCCGTCTGGGTGCGGCGTGAGGCCGGTCCGGTGCACATCCCGGCCTCCGAGGTCGTGCCCGGCGATCTGGCCATCGTCACCAGAGGCAACGCCATACCGGTCGACGGCGTGGTGGCCGAGGGCGAGGGGCTGGTCAACCAGGCCTCCATGACCGGCGAACCGTTGCCCGCCCACAAACGGGCGGGGCACACGGTCTTTGCCGGCACGGTGGTCGAGGAAGGCGGGATCGTTGTCCGGGTGGAGAAATCCGGCGGCGAGACGCGCATCCAGAAGATGGTGGGGGTCATTGAGGAGTCGGAAAACTTCAAGGCCAAGGCCCAGGATCTGGCCGAACGCTTTGCCGATGCCGTCGTGCCCTGGACCCTGCTTGGCGCGCTGGCGGTCTTTGCCCTCACCCGAAACCCGCGCCTGGCCTCGGCCGTGCTGCTTGTCGACTTCTCCTGCGCCATCAAGCTCTCGGCTCCGTTGGCTGTTCTGGCCGCCATGCGGGAGGCTGCCTCCGGCGGCATCCTGGTCAAAGGCGGCAAGTTCCTGGAAGGCGTGTCCTCGGCCGACGCCTTCGTTTTCGACAAGACCGGCACGCTCACCCAGGCCCGGCCCAAGGTGGCGGCCGTTGAACCCTTAAACGGCTCCACCCGGTACGACGTCCTCAAATTGGCCGCCTGCCTGGAAGAGCACTTCCCCCATCCCGTAGCCCGGGCCGTGGTCCGTCAGGCCGAACAGGAAGGAGTCGAGCACCAGGAGTTCCATGCCGACGTGGACTACATCCTGGCCCACGGCCTGTCGTCCATGGTCGGGACCGACCGGGTGCGCCTGGGCAGCCGACACTTCATCGGCGAGGACGAAGGCATCGACATCACCGAGGCCGACACCACCATCGAAGCCCGTGGCCTGGCCGGCCTGTCCACCCTGTATCTGGCCATTGGCGACACGGTGGCCGGCGTACTGGCCATCGAGGATCCGCTCGTTCCCCAGGCACCGCAGGTCCTTCGCGAACTGACCGCCCGGGGCGTGACGCGGCTGGTCATGCTTACCGGCGACGCCGCCGCTCCGGCCGCCCTCGCCGCCCGGGAACTCGGCATCACCGACTACCATGCCCAGGTTCTGCCCCAAGACAAGACCCGTATTGTGCGCGAACTGCGCGAGGCCGGGCATGTCGTGGCCATGGTCGGCGACGGCATCAACGACTCGCCGGCCCTGTCCGCAGCCAACGTCGGCATTGCCCCGCGCCATGGCGCGGACATTGCCCAGGCCGCCGCCGATATCCTGCTGGCCGAAGGGAGCCTTACAAGCGTGGTCGCCCTGCGCGACATCGCAAGCGGCCTTATGGGCCGGCTGCGCTCCAATTTTCGCGCCATCTGCCTGATCAATTCCGTCATCCTGGGCTTGGGCCTTCTGGGCCGCATCACCCCGGGCGTCTCGGCCCTGGCCCATAACCTGGCCACCATGGGCATTGCCCTGGCCAGCCTGCGTCCCTATCTCCCCAAACAACTGCCCTGCGGAGGCGTCGCCCATGATAGCCAGCTGCCTTGAAGGCCGTATCCGGTTCCGGCACCCGGCCCTGTCCGACCCTGACCTGCTTGCGATTGTGACCAGCCAGTTGGCCCAGATGTCCGGCATCACCGCCATCGAAGCCAATCCCCGGACCGGCAGTGTCCTGGTGACCCACGACGAGTCCGTGGCCACCGACGATCTGGCGGCCATGGCCGAAGCCCTGGCCGCCACCCATGCCCAGACCCTGGCTGCCGGCCAACCGGCCCAAAAGACGATGACCAACGCGCAGCTCAAACGCCGTACCCAGAAAATCGGCCTGGCCGGCTGCATGGCCGCCACCGTGGCCACCGGACTGGCCGACGCCAAGACCGCCCATCTGGCCTTCGGTCTCGCTCTGGCCGGGTTTGCCGCCTGGCATCTGTACCTGCACCGTCGCCGTTTTTTGGCTTGATGCCCAACCAGTTGTTGCCCATATGACCATGCCGCCAAGCCTGCTTCTTGCCGTACCCGGGGTCTTTGAGGTCCTGACCGCACCTGCCGGTCCGGACCAGGACGCGCTGATGGCCCTGGTCCACGAATTGGCCGCCTCTCTCGGAAAAGCCATTGACGCCAAGGACCCGCATACCCTGGCCCATTCCGAGGAGGTGGCCGAGGTGGCCAACTACCTGGCCACGGTCATGGGCCTGCCCCGGGAGGCGACCGCCTGCATCCATGTGGCCGGCCACCTGCATGACATCGGCAAAATCGGCGTACCCGACGCCGTGCTTGGCAAACCCGGCCGCCTGAACCCGAATGAATGGGAGAAAATGAAGGCCCATCCGGTCATCGGCGCGGAGATCCTCCTGCCGCTGACCTGCTTTGCCCAGACCGGCATCGTTGCAATGGTAAAGGCCCACCACGAGCGCTTCGACGGCGGCGGCTATCCCCAAGGGCTTTGCGGCCAAGCCATTCCGCTTGGGGCGCGCATTATCTGTGTGGCCGACAGCCTGTCCGCCATGCTGCAAACCAGGCCTTACCGTCCAGCCATGGGTTTTGACGAGGCCCTCCGGGAAATCGTACGCTGCTCGGGCAGCCAGTTCGATCCGGAAGTGGTAGCGGCGTTCACTGCCGTGGCCGGGGATGTGCGGCGGTTGTTCGGCTCCTGCCGGGACGGCATCAGGATGCCGTGAGAATGCTGCCTGGATCGAACGCCCCGTCCACAGCCATTGAATTTCGTCCCAAAATCAAGAGGAGACAAAAACGGGCAAGCACTCTTGAACTGAGTCCCTATGAACTACGCGGAAGATGAGGAAGGAGTGTCGCAGATGCGAAGAACGATTGTGTTGCTGCTGGTCCTGGCCGTCTATGTCCTGGCAGCAACCCCGGGGCACGCGGCCACAGAAGTGAAAATGGCCGGAGACGCCCGGGTGTACGGCGTCTTTTTCGCCAACCGCAATTTTACCGGCTGGGATGAAACCGGAACCCAGACTGAAGACCGGACCACGATCTGGCAACGACTGCGGCTGCGCACCGATTTCGTGGCCAATGAAAACCTCAAGTTTCGCTTCGGGATGCGTATTGATGACGAGACCTGGGGTTCCGGCTATCTCACTGCGGCCAACCCGCAAGCGGCCATCGAACCCTACCTGGCCTATCTTCAATTCAAATGGCCCGGCGCCAACATTGAAGTGACTGCCGGCTACCAACCCTTTTCCGTGCCGCATACCGGGGTCTTTTACGACAGCATCGTCCTGGCCGCCGATGACGGCGACCAATCCAGCGCCGCCTTGTTCGTGAAGCTCCCGATCATCGAGGATACCCTGGCCATCGAGGCCGCTTATGGTCGGCTCCTTGACGCCAACCGCACCTGCCAACCGACCACCACCCAGGTCGGTGATGCCTTCGACGTCTACCGTCTGGCCCTGCCCATCACGGTCGAAGGGTTTGACGTCGCCCCCTGGGCCTTGGTCGGCGTATACGGCAAGGACGCCGATCCTGAAGGGTATTTCGCCGGCGGTCTGCGCGCGGCCGGCAGCTATCTTGATCCCACCGGGTATAACGACAACCAGAATCCCATGTGGTGGACCGGCCTGGCCCTGTCCGTCACGGCCCTGGACCCGGTGAACCTGTATTTCGACGGCATCTACGGCAACGCCGCCGGTTCCGACCGCTCCCGCAACCGGCGCGAAGGCTACTTCTTTGACGCCGGCCTGACCTATACCGGTCTTGACTGGGCCACCCCGGGCCTTTTCGGCTGGTTTGCCAGCGGCGAGGATGCAAGCCTGTCCAACGGCAGCGAGCGCCTGCCGGTCATCACCCCCAAATGGGGACCCGGCACCTCGTTCCTGTTTGATTGCGACCAGGAATTCGGAAATAATTCCATAGGGATCGACCCGACAGGCACCTGGGGCGCTACGATCGCCATCCGGGATATCTCTTTTTTTGAAGCTCTCAAAAGCCGGCTGACCCTGGCCGCCATTGCCGGCCGCAACAGCCCGGCCGGCCTGCGAAAAGCCGTGGCCGCAACCGGCGGCCCAGGCGAGTACGTCGCCATGGGCCGCAACCTGGCCCAGGGCGAATGGGTCCTTGGCGTCAACTTCGATCACCGCTATGCCGTCACCGAAGCTCTGTCCCTGACGCTCCAGACCGGTTTTGCCTCGCCCCAAGGGCTTAAAACCAGTATCTGGGGCCACCGCATGACCAATCAGGCCAACGACGCCTGGATGACCTCGGTCGGCTTCCTGTACACTTTCTAACGAAGTCTTCCTCAACGCACCAGTCTGGCTATCTGGACGCTTCGCCGCCGTCGTGCTACGAAGCGTCCAGTGATGAAAAGCGTGCCGGCCATTTGACCGGTGGATGCAACGGACCGATTGTCCGGCCCCGCAAAGCTTGTCCATTAATACTTGCCATTTTCAAGGTGCCGCCATGATGCGTCCCCGTTGTTTCCGGTTCCCGGCATCTGCCGGATGTACACTGTCCCTGCTTCTGGCCGGTTGTTTCGTCTGGCTTGGCCTCCTGGGACAGGCTCTGCCGGCGTCAGCCCAGTCTCCGGCCCCGGAAACGCCTGCAACAGCCCAGGAAGACACTTCGGCCAAGACCATCAGCATTAATTTCGACGGCGTGGATCTCCGCGCCTTTATCAAATACATAAGCCAGGTCACCGGCAAGAATTTCGTCATCGACGACGCGGTCAAAGGCAATATTACAGTCATTTCCCCCAAGCCCTTGTCCGTACCCGAGGTCTACAAAGTTTTCGAGTCGGTGCTTGAGGTCAACGGGTACACGGCGCTTCCCACCGAAAACTTTGTCAAAATCGTGCCGGCCAAGACCAGTCGCGCGCGCAGTATGCCCCTTATCGAGGGCCGTGAAACCGTGGCCTCGCCCAACGACAGCATGGTGACGCAGATCGTGCCGCTCAAAAATATCCGTTCCCCGGAGCTGCGCAAAGTCCTTGCCCCGCTGGTCTCCCCGGATGGCATGTTGGCCGATTTTGCCGACACCAATGCCCTGATCATCACCGATTACCGTCCCAACATTCAGCGTATCATCGGCATTGTGGACCAGCTCGACTTGGCTTCGGCCAAGTCCTCGCTCTATCTCTTTCCCCTCAAGCACGCCTCGGCAGCCAAGCTGTCCCAAAAGATCGAAAAGCTGATGACCCAGGCCGCCTCCAAGGAAGCTGCCGGCACCAAGATCAGCGTGGTCCCCGAAGAACGCACCAACGCCATCATCGTCCTGGCCGAGCCGCAGTACGTGACCCAGATCAAATCCCTCCTGGCCCGCCTGGACGTGGTCAATCCCATCGAACAGGGCAATCTGCACGTCTACAAGCTCCAGCACGCCGACGCCGAAAACCTGAGCAAGGTCTTAAACGAGCTTTTTACCAAGGGCAGTTCCACCTCGGGCGACGCCACCAAAGGGCAGGCTCCCGCCATCTCCGGCGGGTTTAATTTCGTGGCCGACAAGTCCACCAACAGCCTCCTCGTGACCGCTGCCCCGGAAGATTTCGCCTTCGTCGATCAGGTGGTCAAAAAGCTCGACGCCCCACGCAAGCAGGTCTATGTCGAAGCGCTGATCATGGAAGTCTCCACCGACAAGTCCGTGTCGTTTGGCGTCAACCTCAATGTGGCCAACAAACAGTCCGGTCTTGGCGACAGCAAGTACGGCGGCCTCATTTACGGTTCCTCCAATCCGGCCGGCTATGAATCCCTGTATAATTCCTCCGGGGCCTTTGTCCCTCCGGCGGGCGGATCGCTTGGGGCGCTGGCCTTCCCGGTCAAGATCGGCGAGGTCGTCTATTCCAATCTTCAGGCCATGGTGAGCGCCTCCAAATCCGACAACAGCTTCAACATCATCGCCACCCCCCAGCTTATGACCCTCGACAACGAGGAAGCCACCATCACCGTGGCTGAAAACCGCCCCTATCTGACCAGCCAGGACGTGGGCCAATCCACCACCGACCGTCCTTACCAGCGTTTCGACTACAAGGATGTCGGCACGACGCTCAAGGTCACGCCGCAAATCAACGAAGGGGACTCCATCAAGCTTAAAATCAAGCAGGAGACCAGCCGCATCGACGAAACCGTGACCCAGCAGACGGGGACCCTGCAGCCCACCACCCGCAAGCGCGTCACCGAAACGACCGTGATGTGCAAAAACGCCGAGACCATTGTGCTCTCGGGTCTGATCGGTAAGAGCCGGAGTGAAGGCAACAGCAAGGTCCCAGGCCTGGGCGACGTCCCGGTGCTGGGATGGCTTTTTAAAAACAAGACCGTCAAGGACGATCGGACCAATCTCTATGTCTTCATCACCCCGCGCATCACCACGCCGGGCGTTGAGAGCGACCAGCTCCTGCACACCAAAAAAATGGAGCTGGAACGGCAAATCGAATTCAACGAGGAAGAGCTGTCCAAACCGATCCGTAAGGCCCCGGTCTTTTTCGCCGCCGGAGCCGGCAGCTAGCTCCGTGGCCCTGCCCCTGCCCGAAGGCCTTGTCCCCAAAACCATAGGGGACCGTTTGGCCTCCCTGTGCCGTCTGCCTGTCCGACCCGGCCGTGACCGCAACCCAGGCGTCGACCCTGCCTCCTCTCTGCCGCGTCCGGCCCTTCTTGAACCCGTGGCCGAGACTCTGGGCCTGACAGTTGCCGCCCTGGAAGACGTCTTTGCCGAAGCGGCCCGCAGCGGGCACAATCCCTTTCGTCGGCTGGCCGAAGTCCACAAGGCCGACCCGGCCATGGCCGCCTCCGCCCTGGCCAAGGTCCTGGGCCTGCCCTATCTCGAAACCATTCCCGCCACCGACGCCGATGCCGAGCGGATGCGCGCCCTGCCCTTTGCCTACCTCAAGCGCAATCTGGCCGTGCCGTTTACGGACAACGGCCGGTTGGTCCTGGCCCTGGCCGATCCCTTTTCCCCGGAATTGGCCGACGATGTGCGCCGGATGCTGGGCGTGTCCGACCTCGAACCGGCCCTGGCCCTGCCGGAGACCATCCTGGCCGCCATTAACCATGCCTTCGGCCAGGCCGAGGCCGACGGGGAAACGCGCCTGGGCGATGTCAGCCTGGATGATTTCATGGGGCCGCCGCCGGAAAACATGTCCACCGAGGATCTCCTGGACGAGACCTCAAACGCCCCGGTCATCCGGCTCGTCAACCAGCTCCTTACCCAGGCCGTGCGCGATCTGTGCAGCGACATCCATATCGAACCGTACCAGAATTCCCTCAAAATCCGCTTCCGCCTCGACGGCGTGCTTTACGACATCAAGACCCTGGACAAACGCTGGCATCCGCCAGTGGTTTCCCATGTGAAAATCCGCGCCAAACTCGACATCGCCGAACGTCGCCTGCCCCAGGACGGCAGCTTCGACATTCGGCTCGGCAACCGCAACGTGGATATCCGCGTCTCGGTCTTTCCCACCAAGTTCGGCGAACGGCTCGTGCTGCGCCTGCTTGAAAAAAACAGCCGGATCCTGAGCCTTGAGGAACTCGGCTTGTCGCCACCCCACTTTACGCGCCTCAAAACCCTGGTCACCCTGCCCCACGGCATCATCCTGGTGACCGGCCCGACCGGCTCGGGCAAATCCACCACCCTCTATGGCATCATCAACCATATCAATTCATCCGACAAAAACATCCTCACCATCGAAGACCCGGTGGAATACCAGATCGAAGGCGTGGGGCAGATGCAGGTCAACGCCAAGATCGACCTGACCTTTGCCAGCGGGTTGCGCTCGATTCTGCGCCAGGACCCGGACGTCATCCTGGTCGGCGAAATCCGCGACGCCGAAACCGCCCAGATCGCCTGCCAAGCCGCCCTCACCGGCCACCTCGTCTTTTCCACCCTGCACACCAATGACGCGGCCTCGGCCGTCACCCGCATGGTCGATATGGGCATCGAACCCTATATGGTCTGCTCGGTGGTCCGGGCGCTTATTGCCCAGCGTTTAGTGCGGGTCCTGTGCACCCGGTGCCGGGAGGCCTTTGTGCCCAGCGAAGAAGACCTGCTCCCCTTCGGCCCCGCGGCCGTCAGACTGGCCGGTTGCACCATCTGGCGGGCCAAAGGCTGCCCCCAGTGCATGCACACCGGCTTTCGCGGTCGGACCTCCATCCACGAATTGCTGGTCATCGACGAATCCATGGCCGATCTTATTCTGCACAGTTCCGAAGCCGGCCGCATCCGGGCCAAGGCCATCGCGTCCGGCATGACCACCCTGCGCGAGGATGGACTGGAAAAAATTCTCAGCGGAATCACGACGATCGAAGAAGTTATTCGGGCCACAGTGGTCTGACGACTGGGCCTCTTGACAGTCTGGGCCAGCCGTTTTATTTCCGGCCGCCAGCCAGGGCATCCTTCTTGACAGTTTGTAAACCGGTGTTAACTTCCTCCCCATGACTGAACGCCTTGATTCCCCCCTGCGTCGCGAACAAATCGCTGAAGCCGCCCTGGACATTGTCGTGAACCAGGGGATCGGCGCCGTCACGGTGCGCCGGGTGGCCGATGCCGTTGGCATCTCGGCCGCCGCCCTGTACCGGCACTATAAAAATAAAGCCGAGATCCTCAAGGCCATCATGGAAGAACATCAGGAGTTCTTCATGGCCAATGTCCGTAAGGCCAAGGCTGACGCTATAAGTCCGTTAGATGCCATACGGCGTCTGTATTTTTCATCGATGGGCATGGTCAATCGATATTGTGCCCTACCAGTCGTCTTTTTGTCCGATGTCCTCTGGTTCGAAGAAACGCAGCTTCGCGAGCTAAAATTGAAGCACCATAAGCTTCTACGTGAACTCATTATCGAACTGATTGGTGCAGCCCAGCAAAATGGTGAGATTCGCCTCGACATACGCCCTGAAGAGATCTTTGTGAACTTCATCGGCCTTATTGCCATGCCGGCACTGATCCAGGCCAGAACGCCGGAAGATTTGGATATGCCCCGCCAGACCGCCGCCAATTGGGAGTTGTTTGCCCATGCCGTTGCCGCATAATTTTCTTGGCCCTACAAGTGAACAAGTGTTAACACTGTACGCCCATCGGGGTTCTCGTCTGACACTGGGTGTTGCCGGTCTGGCTGCCCTGGCGCTGCTGCTGCTGCAGCCGTCTGCACCAGGAGTCGCCGCCTCGCAAGTCCTTTCGCCCGACGCCATCCAGGCCCGCTATGCCGGGCGCGCACCGGTGTTGCCCGAAACCGGCGAATTGGCCGTATTTCCCGGCCCGGCCGGGGAGCCGGCCGGGGACTGCGCCGCGTTGGCCGGCGGACGGACCATGGTGGCCTTGGTCTTTGGCCAGTCCAACGCCTCCAACACCGTGGACCCGGGCTATGATTCCAGACAGCCGGTCTATGCCTTTTTCGGCGGGTCCTGTCAGAAGGCCCACGACGCCCTGCCCGGCGCGACCGGCGCCAAGGGCAGTTCCTGGCCGCGCCTGGGCGACCGGGTGGTTAGCAGCGGTCTCTATGACACCGTCATTTTTGCCGACATCGCCCGGGGCGGCTCTTCCATTCTCAACTGGGGACCGGGCGGAACGCTCAATCCCCTGCTCCTAAACACCCTGGACGACCTTATCGCCCAGGGTCTGCCTCCGACCCACATTTTGTTCCACCAAGGCGAGGCCGACTGCGCCCTGGGCCTTGACGCGCCCGACTATCGCGCCATGCTTGAGGCCGTGGTCAGCCAGATACGCCAGCGTGTCGGCGAAGAGAACGACATCATCGTCGCCAGGGCATCGCTCTATCTCGATCCAGTCTGTTCCGAACACAGTGACCCGGCCTGCTATCGGTCCTGCCCGACCCTGACGGCGGCCCAGACCGAGGTCGCCAACCCGGCCCGAAGAATTTTCTCCGGCCCCAACACCGACCTGCTCGTCCCCTGGTTCGACCGCAATGACGGCTATCATTTCACTGCCAAGGCCGCCGACCGCTTCGCCGCCGCCTGGATGCCGCTTCTGGCCCGAGGCGACAGCCCCGTTTCGGCGGCGCAATGAACACGCGCCGCGACACCGCCGTATTCCCGCTTCGCCAGACGAAGCGGCCACCTGTTTTGGAGGTTGCCATGTCCGTATCCGTTTTCGCTCAAGCTCTTCGCCGCTCTGCGGCCCTCTGCCTCCCCTTTTGCCTGCTCGCCGCCCTTTCCGGCTGCGCTACGGACAGTTCCGGCCAGGAAGCCGGGGCCGCTGCGCCGCCGCCGCCCGAAATCGTGGCCCACACCGTGACCCGGACCGATATCCCCCTGGAGATGGCCTACATGGGCCAGACCGCCGGTTCGCGCGAGGTCGAGGTGCGCGCCCGGGTTGGCGGCATTCTGCTCCATCGCAACTATGAAGAAGGTTCCCGGGTACGCCAAGGCGATCTCATGTTCGAGATCGACCCCGCGCCCTATCAGGCCGCCCTGGAGCAGGCCAAGGGCGCCCTTGGTCAGGCCGAGGCCACACTGTCCCAGGCCAAGCGCGACGCCGAGCGGATGCAGACCCTGTACAAGGGCGACGTGGTGGCCAAAAAGGACTTTGACGACGCCAAAACCACCCTGGAATCCACGACTGCCGCCGTGGAAACGGCCCGGGGCAAGGTCCGGGAAGCGTCGCTTAACCTCGAATGGACCAAGGTTACGGCCCCCATCTCCGGCATGACCAGCAAGGAAACCCGTTCCGAGGGCAGCCTTGTCACCACCAACACCGACGCCAGCCTTTTAACCACCATTTCCCGGGTCGATCCGATCTACGTCAACTTCTCCATGTCCGGTCCGGAGATGATGAAGATCCGCAAGCTTCGGGCCGAGGGCAAGGTGGTCATCACCGGCGGCAAAGACTTTGGCGTGCGTCTGACCATGCCTGACGGCGTGGATTATCCGGATACCGGCCGCATCAACTTCACCGACACCCAGGTGGATTCCACCACGGGCGTGGTCAAGGTGCGGGCCGAGTTCACCAACCCTGACAGTCTGGTGCTGCCCGGGCAGTTCGTACGGGTGCGCCTGGAAGGGGCGCGTTACAAGGACGTGCTGTCCATTCCCCAGGGGGCGGTCCTCAACACCCAGCAGGGCGCCATGGTCTGGACCGTGGACGACAAGAACCAGATTGCCCCGCGTCCGGTGGTCCTCGGCGAAACGGTCGGCAATACCTATCTCGTGGAGAAGGGTCTGGAGCCGGGCGAGC
The DNA here is from genome assembly GCF_000801335.2 of Desulfovibrio sp. TomC. NCBI lineage: Bacteria > Pseudomonadati > Thermodesulfobacteriota > Desulfovibrionia > Desulfovibrionales > Desulfovibrionaceae > Desulfovibrio > Desulfovibrio sp. TomC. The sequence goes on along the minus strand of NZ_JSEH01000018.1, from coordinate 19,228 downwards.
GCATCGTGGCCGAAGGGGTCATCAAGGTCCGTCCCGGCATGACCGTCACCGTTCGCGCCGACGCCCCGGCCCCGGCCGCCATGGCCGAGCCGGCCGCCGGCGCTTCCGACGCCGCAACCAAGACCGGCGAGGCGGCCAAGGTCGAGGGCAAGGAGGCCCGTTCATGATTTCACGCTTCTTCCTGGGCCGCCCGGTTTTCTCCATCGTCATCTCGCTGGTCATCGTACTGGCGGGTCTGGCGGCGATCAGAAGCCTGCCCATTGCCCAATTTCCCGACATCATTCCGCCGGAAGTCAACGTCACGGCCGTCTACCCCGGGGCCAGCCCCGAGGTCATCGCCGAAACCGTGGCCGCGCCGCTTGAGCAGCAGATAAACGGCGTCGACAACATGCTCTACATGCGCTCGACGAGTTCCGGCGACGGCTCGTTGTCGATTACCGTCACCTTTGCCGTGGGCACCAACCCCGACCAGAACACGATCAACGTCAACAACCGCGTCCAGGCCGCCCAGACCACCCTGCCAACCGAGGTCCGCCGCCAGGGCGTGACCGTTACCAAGAAATCGTCCAACATCCTGCAGATCATCGGTTTCGATTCGCCCACCGGGCGCTACGATTCGGTGTTTATCAGCAACTATGTCCTGGTCAACGTCTTAGACGAGCTCAAACGCCTGCCCGGCGTCGGCGACGCCTCCATCTTCGGGGCCAAGGACTATTCCATGCGCGTCTGGCTGCGCCCGGACAAACTGGCCCAGCTCAAGCTCACCCCGGCCGACGTGGCCGCAGCCATCTCAGAACAAAACGCCCAGTTCGCCGCCGGTCGCATCGGGGCCGAGCCGACGAATCCCGAACACCCGGTGGCGCTGAACTACATGGTGACCACCCAGGGCCGGCTCATGACCCCTGAGGAGTTCGGCAACATCATCTTGCGCGCCCTGCCCGACGGGTCGCTTCTGCACTTAAAAGACGTGGCCCGGGTGGAACTTGGGGCCAAAGACTATAACTCGATTTCCAAACGCAACGGCAGCCCCACCGTCAACATTGCCATCTTCCTTGCTCCTGGCGCCAACGCCTTGGACACGGCCGATCTGGTGACGGCCAAGCTGGCCGAACTGTCCAAACGCTTCCCCGACGGCGTCACCTATTCGGTGCCGCTGGACACCACCACCTTCGTGCGCGTCTCCATCAAAGAGGTCATCCATACCCTTGTCGAAGCCATGATCCTGGTCTTTCTGGTGGTCTTTCTCTTCCTGCAAAACTTCCGGGCCACGCTTATCCCCTGCCTGGCCGTGCCGGTGTCGATCATCGGCACCTTTGCCGGCATGCAGGCGCTCGGCTTTACCATCAACACCCTGACCCTGTTCGGCATGGTCCTGGCCATCGGCATCGTCGTGGACGACGCCATCGTGGTGCTCGAAAACGTCGAGCGCATCATGACCAGCCAGAAGCTGCCGCCCAAGGAAGCCACGGCCAAGGCCATGGAGGAAGTGACCGGACCGGTGGTGGCCATCGTGCTGGTCCTTTGCGCCGTGTTCGTCCCTGTCGCTTTCCTGGGGGGACTGACCGGCCAGATGTACAAGCAGTTCGCCATCACCATCGCGGTTTCCGTGGTTATCTCGGGCCTCGTGGCCCTGACCCTGACGCCGGCCTTGTGCGCGAGCCTGCTCAAAGCCGGCCACCAGGAGCCCAACCGCCTGTTTCGGGCCTTTAACCGGGCCTTTGACGGCCTGACCCGGCTCTACGGCGCGGGCGTGGCCTTTTTGCTGCGCCGAAGCTTCGTTGCCATCCTGCTCTTCGCCGGGCTGTGCCTGGCCACGGGCTGGCTGTTCAAGCAGGTTCCGGGCGGACTCGTTCCGGACGAGGACCAGGGCTACGTCATTGCCGTCAACATCCTGCCCGACGGCACGTCCCTTCGCGCCACCGAGGCCATTGACGACGCCATGGACGCGATGAACATGAAGGATCCTTCGAGCAAGGACGTCATTGCCATCACCGGTCTTGACCTCTTGAGCTTCACCTACCGCTCCAACTACGGCACGGTCTTCATGCCGCTTAAACCCTGGGGCGAACGCCAAGCCCCGGGGCTGTCCTCCTTTGACGTGGTCAAACGCATCTTCGGCCGGGGTATGGCCCTGCCCAAGAGCCTGACCCTGGCCTTTAATCCGCCGGCCATCTCCGGCATGTCCAACACCGGCGGCTTTGACGCCTACCTGCAAAGCCGCGGGGAAGCCGACGTCAAGGCCCTGGCTGCCATGACCGACAAGCTGGTGGCCGAGGCCAGCAAGAATCCCGTGCTTGGCCGCGTGGCCACCACCTTCGGGGCCAACGTACCCCAGCTGCGCATCGACCTCGATCGCGCCAAGGCCAAGGCCCTGGGCGTGGCCATAAGCGACGTCTATGACGCCATGCAGGCCACCTTCGGCGCGTACTATGTCAACGACTTCAATAAATTCGGCCGGACCTTCAAGGTCCAGATCCAGTCCGAAGCGGATTACCGCGACCGCCCCGAGGACCTGCGCGATGTGTACGTGCGCTCCAGCAAAGGCGAGATGATTCCGCTGACGGCCCTGGCCACCATCGAGAAATCCACCGGTCCCGAGGTCATGGAGCGCTTTAACGTGTTCCCAGCCGCCAAAATCATGGGCCAGCCCGCCCCGGGGCATACCTCGGGCGAAGCCCTGATCGCCATGGAACAGGCCGCGGCCAAGGTGCTGCCGCCGGAATACACCCTGGCCTGGACCGGCTCGGCCTACCAGGAAAAGGCGGCCCAAGGCTCCTCGACCCTGGTCTTTGCCATGGGCATCGTCATGGTCATCCTGATCCTGGCTGCCCAGTACGAACGCTGGAGCCTGCCCTTTGCCGTGGTCCTGGCCGTGCCTTTTGCCCTGTTCGGGGCCATTGCCGCCGTCTACGGCCGCGATCTCAGCAACGACATCTATTTCCAGATCGCCCTGGTGACGCTTATCGGTCTGGCCGCCAAAAACGCCATTCTGATCGTGGAATTCGCCGTGCTTGAGGTCAAGGCCGGCAAATCCCTGGCCGAGGCAGCCCTGTCGGCGGCAACACTGCGCTTTCGCCCCATCATCATGACCTCCCTGGCCTTTATCCTCGGCTGTCTGCCGCTGGCCATCTCCACCGGCGCCGGCGCCAACAGCCGCCACGCCATCGGTACCGGCGTCATCGGCGGTATGCTCGGGGCCACCATCATCGCACCCTTTTTCATCCCGGTCTTTTTCAAGCTTATTATGGGCGCGGGCCAAGGGTTGGGGCGTATTATGGGAAAACGTGTTGCCAAGGAGACAAAAGCGGGCTAATCATTGCATATCTGATAAAAGCCAAGCGCGCGGTATGTCGCGACGCGCGTCGCGCAAGGAGTATCCGTCATGGCACATTCTCCTTCAGTCGCCGCTGCCGACAGCACTCCGGAATCAATTCCCCTGGCCCTCAACGATGTGGCCAGGGCTTGGCGCGCACGCCTGGATGAACGCCTGCGCCCCTTGGGTCTCTCCTGCGCCATGTGGGCCGTCATCCGTCGTCTGGACGCGGGCCCGGCGGCTCTGACCCAGCGCGAACTGGCCGAAGCCGTCGGCATTGAGGGACCAACCCTGGTCCGTCTGCTTGATCGACTGGAACAATGCGGCATCGCCCGGCGGGTTTCCGATCCGGGCGATCGCCGCATCAAACGGGTGGAGCTGACCGAAGCGGCCCGGCCGAACTGGAATGCTTCCCTGCGGGCCGGCCTTGAACTCAGCAGCGAACTGACTCGGGGCATTTCCCCCCGGGACCTGGAAACAACCCGGCAGGTCCTGCAAACCATGCTGGAACGGCTGTAGCCGGGCGCCAAAAAAATCTGCCTTGTCCATCTCCGGGCATTGGGGCATACTGGCACTGTTTTGTTATCGGTGCATCCGTTGACCCAAACCCATTACGATACCGGACGCGGTCCTTTCTCCCGCCGGCACGCTTCTACTATGTCCAATCGCTTTTTGCCGTTTTTTCAGAGTCGCCCGAGGCAACCCGTGCTGGGCCGAGCGCTTGCCGGCTGGGTCACCGTTGCCTTGCTGGCAGCCGTCCTGACCGGGTGCGCCAGCAAACCGCCGGTTACTCCCGTCCGGTTGGCCCCGGAATCTGCCGGCGAAAACCCGGCAGACGTTATCCATAAGACCTCCCCAACCATCGCGGCCGGCAATGCTGCGCCCACCGCCTATCAGGAACGCGGCGAGGCATACTACCGCATGGGTCAATACGAACTGGCCCAGAAGGATTTCGAGCACGCCCGTTCCGGCAACGGCAACGCGCAAACGGCCTACGATCTCGGCGCCGCCGCCTATATGCGCCAGGACTATGACAAGGCCGTGGTTCTTTTCACCGAAGCCCTGACCATCGACGCCGGCATGGCCCAAGCCTACAACAACCGGGGCGTGGCCTCCTATGCCCTGGGCCAGTATGACAAGGCCGGCGCGGATTTTTCCGCTGCCGCCAAACTGGCCGGCCCCAATGGGGCCGCGTCGCTTTTTAACCGCGCCCTGGCCTATCAGGCCCAAAACGAATTTGACCGGGCCATGGCCGATTATGACAAGGTCGTGGCCATGGACCCGACGAACGCGGCGGCGCTCAATAACAAGGCCGACATCCTTATCACGCTGCGCCGTTACGACGAAGCAGCCATGGTGCTTGATACGGCGGTGCGTCTGTCCCCCAATGACGCCGATCTCTACTACAACCGGGCGCTTGCCCGGGAAAAACTCGGGCACTATCCCCAGGCCATGGAAGACTATGACAGGGCGGCCAGACTGCGGTCCAACTTTGCCCAGACCTACCGCAACCGGGGCGTACTGCGGCTTCGCCTGCAGATGACCCGCGACGGGTGCGGCGATCTGGCTCTGGCCTGTCAGCTCGGCCTGTGCGGCCACCTGGAAAAAGCCCGCAATTTCGGCCTGTGCCAGTAACCCTGAGAGGCCGTCCCCGGACGCTATGACCGAATCCGGACTCAAACGCCTCGTAGCGCTGACAAGTGCTGCCGCCCTGGCCGGAGCCCTGTGGATAGTGGCCCGCACCTTTCTCTTTCCGACAGCGCCCGCCCGCCCGCCATCTTCGCCTGTTGCGGTCAAACAGGAAGCGCCCCTGCCGACCAAGTCGACCACGCCAACGGAACTGACCCGCACCATTCTCGCCAACGACATCTTTGGCTTAAAACCCTTGCCCGGCAGCCAGGAGAAATCCAAGGAACCGCCGAAACCGGCCGAAATCGACATGGAACTGGCCGGCACCATAGTATCCACCGACGGTCGGCACAGCTCGGCATTTTTGCGCGACAAGTCCACCAAGATCCAAAAGTCCTATGCTGTCGGGGCCACGGTCAAAGACGCCCGTATCCAACAGATCGGCAAAAATTTCGTCATCCTCGAACGGCAGGGCCGCGAGGAAATCCTGTCCATGAAACCCTAGGCCGCCATGCCCGTCTACGAATACACCGCCGTCGACGCCAAGGGGCGCAACAAACAGGGCATCATCTCTGCCGAAAGCACCCAGGCGGCCAGACAGCTCCTGCGGGCCAAGCGCCTGTTTGTCAGCACCCTGGCCGAGGCGGCCGGGGCCGGAGCCTCGGCCCAAACGGCCTCCGCTTCCTCCATGCCGGTCTTTTCCCGCCGGGTGGGCCGGGCAGAGCTGTTGACCGCCACCCAAGTGCTGGCCACCCTTCTTGAAGCCGGCCTGCCCCTGGACAAGGCGCTGGGGTCGCTTATTGAACAAATGCGCTCGGGCCGGGCCAAATGGGTCTTTTCCCATATCCTGGAGCGCATCCGCGAGGGCCAGGACTTCTCCACCGCCCTGGCCGCCTATCCGGCCGTGTTCCCGCCCACCTATATCAGCATGGTGCGCTCGGCCGAGGCAACCGGCATGTTGCCCATCGTTCTGGCCAATCTGGCCGAATACCTCGACCGCCAGATGGCGCTGACCCGCACCTTGCAGGCCGCTTTGGCCTATCCGGCCTTCATGTTCCTGTTTGGCATCGTGGTCATGGGGCTACTGCTGGTCTACGTCATCCCCGAAGTAACCCGTATCTTCGTGGACCTGCACCGCGCCTTGCCGCTGCCGACGGTCATACTCATTGCGGTCAGCAACTTTTTCCGAGCTTGGTGGCCAGCCATTTTCGGCGGGTTGGCCGGCGTGATCTTTGGCCTCAGCCGCCTGCTGCGCACCCGCCGGGGCCGCATCCTGAAAGACCGGCTCACCCTGATTCTGCCCGTGGTCGGCGCCATCGCCCAAAACGCCGCCACCGCCCGCATGGCCCGCACGCTCGGCACCTGCCTCAACCAGGGCGTGACCATGCTGGCTGCCCTTCGTATCGCGGGTTCCGTGTCAGGCAACGTGGTCTTCGAGCAAGCCATGGAACGAATCCGCGACGAAGCCAGCCAGGGCGGCGGCCTGACCGATCCCATGCGCGAGGCCGACATCTTTCCGCCCATCACCATTCAGCTCGTCTCAGCCGGGGAGCAGAGCGGCCGGCTTGGGGAGCTGCTCATCGGCTTGGCCCGAATGCTCGAAAACGACGTCAGCACCCGCATCAAAAGCGCCAGTTCGCTGTTTGAGCCCATCATGATCCTGTTGCTTGGCGGCATGGTGGGTCTTATGGTCTTGGCCGTACTCCTGCCCATCTTTGAAATGAGCAGCCTGATAGGCTAAATCCCCCCCAAGGAGGCCCCATGTACGCACCCGCCCTTCCCGCTTCCAACCACGCCGCCGTCCGAGCCCGGCGCCGGAGTTCTGCCGCCGCCGGTTTTACCCTGATCGAACTGATGGTGGTCATCGTCATATTAGGCGTCTTGGCCGGCCTTGTCCTGCCGCGCATCGTGGACCAGCCGGACAAGGCCCGGGTCGTCAAGGCCAAAATGCAGATCGAAAGCCTGTCCATGGCCCTTAAACAGTACAAGCTCGACAACGGCGTCTACCCGACCACCGAGCAGGGCCTGCGCGCCTTGCGGGAAAAGCCCAGCATCGGCCGCGTGCCGCAGAACTATCCGCCCAAGGGTTACCTCGACAACCTGCCCAAGGACCCCTGGGGCAAGGATTATGTCTACATCTGTCCGGGCGAACACGGCGATTTTGATCTCATTTCACTTGGGTCCGACAGCCAGGAAGGCGGCGAAGGCGTCAATGCCGACGTAAAAAGCTGGGACCTTGGCGGGTAAAAGGACTCGCTCCGTTGTACGCCCGTCATCAAGCCGGATTCACCTTGGTGGAACTGACCATCGTCCTGGTGGTGCTGGGCCTATCGGCCGGTCTGGTCCTCCCGGCCCTGTCCGGGTTGCTGGCCCGGGAGGGGGAGAAATCCACCGCCCGCATCCTGACAGGGGTGCTGCGCCGGGCCAGGAGCGAGGCCATCCTGACCGGAGAGCCCTGGCGGGTGGACATCGACTGGGACAAAGGGGAATGCCGTCTGGGACCCAATACTCCAAAGGACTCCCCGGATCGGGCGACCTCTCCCAGGGAAAGGGCCGCAGCAAACAACCGCAAGAAAACAGCATCAACCGCCACGCCATCTGCCGCCGCAGGCATTGACGCCGCCATGACGCCCAAAAAAACGGCAACACTACCTGCCGTGAAATTGCAGGAACAACTCCGCCCACGACTGGCTATGATCAGCGGCAAAACCGTTGACCAGCCGGCCGTCGTCTCCATCGTAGTGCGCCCCGAAGGTCTGTGCCAGCCAGCCTTTCTCCGCCTGCCGGGGTCTGGCGGCACAGACGCAGCCGTGACCATCTCCGCTGTCGGCTGCCGGGTGGAGATGATTACGGCCGGACTGGATACGGCCCAGATGCGTTTTCAAAAGGCCCAGGGACTGGCCGATCCGCCCTGGGCCTATGATGCCGCCAAGACAGGACGCTGATCCATGTCCCGTCCATCCTCTGCCGCAAGCGGCCAGGCCCTGCTCGAAACCCTGGTGGCCGTGGCCATCCTGGCCATCGCCCTGGTCTCGATTCTGGCCGGGCTCGTGCGCCTGCAGGACCAGCGCTTGGAGGCGGCCCGGGCCAGACACGCCGCCTGGCTGGCCGAGGCCAAGATGGCCGATCTGCTCCTGGCCGGCGAAGGCAGCCTCAATAATGCTAGCGGCAATTTCCCCGCCCCGGACGAAAACTTCGCCTTTGCCGTGGAAGTGACCAGTCCGACGGATGATGTGTTGCGCGAGGTGTCGGTGACCGTGCGCTCGGCCGGATCCGAACGCGTGAGCGTTCGCCTGTCGCGTCTGGAGGCCAAGCCGTGACGGCCCGATCCGGTCGGCAAGCCGGGTTTACCCTGGTCGAGGTGCTCCTGGCCTTGCTTATTGCCGCCATGGTTATGGTCGGGTCTTATTCCGTCACCACCCAGGTCATGGGTCTGGCTGAAGATGTCCAGTCCGGTCTGGCCGCAGAAGACTCCCTGGAGATCGTGCGCCTGACCCTCGGAAACGACCTGGGATCGACCATCTGGACCGATGTCCAGAAAAAGGATGTGGCCGAAACCATGCTTTTCTACGGCGGCCAGGACTCCACCTCGCTGTCCTCGCAATCCGACCGTCTCCTGCTTTCCCTGGCCACGGCCGCCACCCTGGACCCGGGCGCGTCTTTTCCCTCCTATGCTTTCAACCGGGTGGAGTACGTGCTGCGCCTCCCGCCGGACACCGATCAATCCAGCAAGGCCATCCGTCAGCTCGTACGCCGGGAAATCCCCATGGGGACGCTCACCTGGCGCGATCAGAATCGTATGCCCGTTTCCGAAACCATCCTGATCGAAGCTCTCGAGCAGTGCGATATCCGTTTTTTCGGCAATGCCTCCACAGACTCGCAAACGACCTGGAACAGCCGTACCCGGCAATCCGCCCACCTCTCCCCACTGCCGGCCCAGGTGCGTCTCACCGGAACGGCGGCCTTTTCCGGCAAACGCCGGGCCTTGGACCTGCGCATCCCGCTGCCCCCGCAAACGCTCACTCCCGGAGTGGGGCCATGAAGACGTCCGAGACCGGGGGGGCGGTCCTCCTTTTTGTACTGGCCCTGGTGGCTCTCCTGGCCTCGTTGGCGGTTTCAACCACACGTACGGCCCAGATCGAGGTCTTTAGCGCCTACGGCGGCATCTACTCCAGACAAGCCCAGGCCATCGCCGAATCCGGACTGCTGGCTGCGGCCGCCATGCTCATCAAGGATGGCCAGAAACGAGATACCGACAATCTGGCCGAAGACTGGGCCGCATTCCCCGATCTGGCCACGTACCCGGGCGTTTGGTTCCTGGACGGCCACCTCGACGGCCATATCGATGATGAGACCGGCAAATTTCCCGTTAACTCCCTCCACCCCGGCCTGTCGGGCCATGCCATCTACGAGGGGATCTTCCTGCGCCTGCTGACTGGCCCGACATTTTCCCTGCCAAACAGCAAGGCCAAAGCCCTGCTCGCCGCCCTCATCGATTGGCTCGATCCTGACGACAATCCCGGCGAGGGCGGCGGTGAGGACGCTTTCTATGCCGCAGCACTCCTGCCGTACCGCGTGCGCAACAACTCTCTGGACACCCTGGCCGAACTGCTGCTCATCCGGGGTTTTTCCCGCGATCTGCTGAGCGGCCAGGGCACTCGGCCCGGCCTGCTTTCCATGCTCACCGTGTGGGGCAGCGGACTCATCAACGTCAACACTGCCCCCCTGCCCGTTCTGGCCGCCCTTCCCGCCAATCTCGACTCAGCCCGGGCCGCCTCCCTGGCCCTGTCTGTCGACGCCTACCGCCGCGATCCGGTGCGGCACGATGAACTGGTCAGCCTGGACTGGCTCAGGAAAGCTGGCGGGGGTCAGAATGCCGAGTGGCCCCAGGGTGTCCTGAGCACGCGCAGCCTGTATTTTTCCGTGTTGCTCATCGGCCGTTCCGGCTCGGCCCAAAGACGCCTGTACGCCGTCCTCAAGCGTGAACAGGGCAAACAGTCGAACCAAATACCCAATTGCAAGGTCCTGTACCGGGAGTTGCGTTAAGGCCTCTGGCGTGCCACAAGGACTGTATGCGAGAATCCATCCTGGCTGTCTGTGAACGGCCGGAATCACTCAAAGTTTTGCACCTGGAGCACAGCCGGGGGCGGTTTGTCGTCACGCTGGCGGCAAGTGTCGCCCTCCTGCCTGGCGCATTGCCCGAGGCCATGGCAGCCCAGGCTGCCGCCCTCATCCCGGAGGGGATGCAGCCCGCCGACCAGATTATCCTGGGCCTCGACGGCGCTGCCGCCGTCCTTCGCCGCCTGCCCTTTCCCTTCACTGCGTCCAGCAAGATTGATCTTGTCCTTGGGCCGGAATTCGAACCGTACTTGGTCACGCCCCTGACGGATGTCGCCCTGAGCTGGACGCCCACGGCCCTGGCCACGCCCCCGGCCGCCATGACCCTGGCCGCCGCTGTGCCCCTGGACGCCCTGATTGGCCAAACAGCCGCCCTGACGGCCCAGGGATTGCCGCCAAGCGCTGCCTGCCTTGATCTGGCCGGTCTGGACACGCTGCTTGCCACCCTGTTCCCCGCAGACGGCGCCGCCTTGTGCGTGTGTTTGCTTGATGGCCGGGCTGATTTCGTCTGCCGCCTGCACGGCGCCGCCCTGACCTGGCGCAGTCTGCCCGCCCCCACCGGCAGCGCCGACGACGACACACCCGACATCAGCGCCTTTCTGGTTCGGGAAGCGGTTCTGACCCTCTCGGCCATGGCCTCGCAGGCCCCGGCCGGACTGTCCCTGGCGGTTGTCGGCGACGCCTGCGCTGCGGCCCACGCCAATGCCCTGGAAAAGGCCCTGGCCGTGCCGTCCTCCTGCCTGGCCGAGCGTGCGGGCTGGCCGCTCCTGCCCGGAGGCGAACCCTTGCCCGATGCCTATGCCGCAGCCTACGGGTTGGCCTTGCTCGCTGCCAAGGGTCCGGGAACGGCCAACTTTTTGCGCGGCACTCTCACCCCGGCGCTGTCGCGCGCCTCGCTCCGTCGGGCCTTCGTCATGGCCGGCGGGTCTCTGGCGCTGCTGGTCCTTTGCGCTGTGCTGGCCCTGGTTGCCGCCTACTGGCGACTCGACGATGCCCTGACAAAAATCCAGAACGAAACCAGCGCCATTGTGGCCGCGGCTGCGCCAGAGTTGGCTCCCGGGCTCACGCTCTCGCAGAAAGTCTCCGTTGTGCGCGGCCGACTGGCCGAAATGACCGCTGGTCGGGACCGCAGCGGAGCCGGGACAGGCACCATCCTCGAAGTATTGGCCGCCATCCACAAGGAACTCGGGGCCAGCGGCAAGGTTCAGGCCCGGCGCATTGCTGCTGACGATGCGCGGGTGACGATCGACGCCGTGGCCGACGACTACACCACCGTTGACGCCGTCAAACGGCGTCTGTCGGCCATACCTGTATTTGCCTCCGTGGAGATCAAGGGAGCCAAAAACATGCCGGATAAAAAGCAGGTGGAATTCCAGCTCGATCTGCGGTTGGCCGGTGGGCGGGAGCAGGCCCCATGAAACGCCCGCTGCCGCATCCCCTGCTGCTGGCCGGTGGTGGGACAGCCTTGGTTCTGGGGCTGTATCTGTGGGTGGCCCTGCCCCTGGCCGACGGGCTGGCCGTGCGGGAAAAACGGCTGGGCGAAGCCATGCGCGCTCTGGACGAAGCCAGACAGTTGGCCGGACAACTGTCAACCGTCGGGCAGTCTCCGACCGGAGAGACGCTGCCGGAAGGGTTTTCGCTGTTTTCCCTGGTTGAAAGCGTGGCCACCAAGGAAAAGGTCAAAGACAATGTGGAGTTCATGCGCCCGGCCAATCGCGAACTTGGCGGCGGACGTCGCGAGATGGCCGTCGATCTGCGCCTGACCGGCCTTGGCATGAACCAGCTTTTGGCCTTTGTGCAGCAGGTGGAGTCGCCCAAACGCGGCATCCGCATCCGCCAGTTCATATTGCAACCGTCCCCTAAAGGCGGCGTTGACGCCGATCTGTCCGTGGCCGTGTCTGTTTCGTCGGACAAGGCCAGATAGCCGGACTAGCGGATACCGGAATCCAGGGACGAAGGCAGCGTGGTGGTCGTGCCCGCCGTCGTTAGGGAGGAAGAGTACAAGGAGCTTGTGCTCGTAGAGGTTGCAGAACTGGACGTTGTCACGAGCTGTTGCAGGGAACTGGCTTTGTCCAAATCGTTCTGGGCGTTCTGGTTGTAGGTGGCGGCCTGGGCCGGATCGGCTGCGGCCAGGGCCTGCCAGGCTTTGGCCCGGTGCTTGAGGGCGGCCACATAAGAGGGCTGGAGAGCCAGAGCCTTGTCATACTCGGTTATGGCCGCCTGATAGCTGCCGGCGTCGTAGCGCAGCCGGCCAATGGCGTCGTAGGCCCGGGCATAGCCGGCATCCAGAGACAACGCGGTGGTGTCGTCTTCCAGGGCGCGGCCGGGATCGCCGATGCTGACCCAGTAGGAGGCCCGGTCCACATAGACATTGGGCAGCGTCGGGTCGTAGGTCACAGCCAGATTGAGCGTCGAAAGCGCGGCCGTGCCGGCCCCCAGGCCGATATAGGTGAGCCCCAGGCCGCCAGTGGCCTTGGCATTGTTCTCATCCAGCTCCAGAGCGGCATTGTAGGCAAGCTGGGCGTTGGAATAGTTCCCCTGAGCCAGATAGGCGTCGCCGAGAAGCGTGTAGCCCAAAACCAGCTTATCCATATTTTTCAAGTAGGTGCCGCCGCAGTAGGCCGAGGCCATGGCCACTTTGGTCATGGTCGTGTTGTACTCGTTCATGGTCTCGTTTTTCTTCTTGTCCTTGTCGGTCAGGTCCTCGGCCACGGGCAAATGCTGGCTGCCTTCTGAAGAGCTAAACTGCGAGCTACTGGCCGTAGTGGACGTGCCGGAGGTCGTCGTGCCCGTTGTGGCGCCCGTAGTTGTCGTGCCCGATGTCGTGCCCGTAGTCGTCGTACCCGTTGTGGAGCCGCTCGTACTGGATGTGGCGCCGGTTCCCGTAGACGTTCCCGTGGTGCTGCCGGTCGTCGTCCCGCTCAAAACGTTGGTGGACGAATACAGCGAAGAGCCGTTTAAGATGCTGCCGGCGCCATACAGGGAAGAGGAATAGGGATAGGAGGAATAAATCGAGGTCCCGGCGACCGCCAGCAACGGACTGTCGGTGGGGAGATACTGGTCGCAGGTATCAGCCGCGCGCAGAAGCGATACCGCCTTGGAAGCATCGGAAACGGCCTGGGAGGGCACGTCAAGAACCAGATCGATCCCGGCCCGGGTCAGATAGGCCTCGCCATTATCGGGATTGGTCGTCAGGGACTGGGTGAGGTAGGCCAGGGCCGTGGGATAGTCGAGTGCATCGCTTGCGGCTACGGCACTTTGGTAGACCGTGTCGTTGGCGGCAGACAGACTCCCCAGGCTGGCCGCCCGTACCGGCCCGGCCCCGATGACGGCAGCAGCCAGAACCACGGCAAGCCCTTTGGCAAAGCGTCCCATGGCGTGGTGCATGTTGTCCTCCCGGCCGGGAGTGGCCTCCCGCGTTTGAAATGTCCTTATCGCTTTAAGTAATGAGGTGCGCGGTCGTCGTCAAGGCCGTCTGGCAGCTTCGACCCATGCGATCTCCCGGATAATTGACTGCGTAAGCCCCTGTGTTTTCAATTCCGCAGGCAGGACACTCCAGGTGTACGTCTCCACTTCCAGGGGAATGGATGGGGCGAAAAGGGGCAGTATCGTACGCAAAAAAGGTTGCGTCGTGGTACATTCCGGTAATTGCGAGACAAAAATCGGCAAATGAAAATGCACCCGCCATGAGGCAACACCGTCAAGACGGGCGGAAATTGCCTGTGGCAGATCGTCAAAACGACACAGCGTTCCGTCATGGAGTCTGGCCACGGCCTGATGCAGATAGACTGGCTCGACAAATCTGGCCAGACGCGACACATCCGCCCCATCGTAATGCAGAGCCGAGGACACCTGAACATGGCCAACCGCAATGGAGTTCTTGGCGAGAAGCGCCAATGAGGCAACTGGGTCTTCGTATTGCAGGGCCTGATGGCAGCAGTCATAGCAGACGCACAGATGGTCCATATGAGCTGGCGGCGCATCCACGGCTGCAAAAAACGCCGCCATTTGGGCGGTGGTTTCAATCAGGCAGCCCGGCTCGGCTTCCACCGCCAGCCGGATGCGCCGCCCGGTCGTCTCATACAGCCCGGCCAGGGCCGCCAGGGTCCGCCGGATGGCGGCATAGGCCGCAGGCAGGGCGGCGTCTGGAAAGCCCTGGCGAAAGCCGATGGGCACGGTGGAGATGGACCCGGATTCGCCCTCGGCCAGCCAGGCGGCCAGCAGCCGGGCCAGACGCAGGGTGTAGGCGGCCCGTTCGGGATCGCGCCAATCCGGCAGGTAGACGCTCTCCTTGACCGGCGTGTGGTGGAACCGGCCGTAGGGGAAGCCGTTTATGGTGCGAAAGGTCAGCCCCAGGGAGGCCGCTTCGTCGGCAAAAGTCCGGGCAGCGGCGTCGTCGATTTCCAGACTGGCCCGGCCTGACAGGCGAAGGCCGACCGGAAAGGGTCGATCGGGGCACACTGCAGCAGCCACGGCTGGGGCATGCCCCAGGACGCCGCTGCGAATTTCCTCCCAGCTCTCGCCAGGATGGATGTTGGTGCAATACGTCGTCGGCTCCATGGTCCCTCCCGGGGCAACAAACCTTCCCCGTCCTTAGACCGGCTGCGCCCGCCGGGCCAGGATGCCGCGCGCCTCGTCCATCCGGACCAGATCGACCTCGTGGACCTCAAGGCGCGCACCGATGCCGGCCAACAGACACAGATGCAGGCGTCCGCCCAGGTGTTCGCGAAAGGCCTCGATGGCCCCGGCCATGTCGAGCCCGGCCAGGGCCGGATGCCACACGGCCAGCCCCAGCCGCTCGAGCAAAGCCAGCGTCATTTCGGCCTCGGCCTCGCCAAGCAAACCCAGACGGCAGGAATACAAGGTATCCAGGGCCACGCCCACGGCTACGGCCTCGCCGTGGCGCAAGGCCCCGGCAGTCGCCTCTTCCAGGGCATGGGCGGCCCAGTGGCCGAAATCAAGCGGTCGGGCCGAGCCCAGCTCAAAGGGGTCCCCGCCGCTGGCGATATGCTGCAAATGGGCCTTGGCGCAGCAGATGTCGGCCTCTTCCAAAGCCTCGTCGTCAAGGACGGCCAGACGCGGGGCCAGTTCCTCCAGCCGATGGAAAAAAGCCGCATCGCGCACCAGCGCCACCTTGACCGCCTCGGCCAACCCGGCCCGGGCCTCGCGCGGCGGCAAGGTGGCCAGCAGGGCATGGTCGTTGACAACGGCAAAGGGCGGAGCAAAGGAACCGAGGTAGTTCTTGCGGCCAAAGAAATTGATGCCGTTTTTCACCCCGACCCCGGCGTCGTTTTGGGCCAACACCGTGGAAGGCATCCGGATCAGGCGCACCCCCCGGTGGGCCGTGGCCGCGCCGAAACCGGCGGCATCCAGCACCGCCCCGCCCCCGATGGCCAACACGAAGGACTGGCGACACAATCTGGCCCGGTGGGTCAGCTCCCACACGGTCTCGACCACGGAAAAATCCGACTTGGCCCGTTCGCCGCCAGCGACCAGCAGCGGCGCTTCCGCCAGGGTCAACCGGTCGGCCCGGGCGGCAGCGTAGGCAGTGATGCGCCCGAGCAGGCCTGGATCGGCTGCAGCCAGACCGTCGTCCACGACCACGCCGACCTTATGCGGTCCATCGCCGGCCCGGGCCAGGACATCGGCCAGGACCGGATTGGCCGCATCAAAGGCCTGGCGGGTAAAAACGACGGGGAAATCATAGGCCAGATCGATATGTTGGGGGATGGCAACGGTCATGGGGCCTCGGTCGGGGTGAGAAGATGGAGACATCTGTCCCTGATACCGGTTTTTTCCGGTTTATTCCAGCTGGTCGGTCCCTGGAGATATGGCCGGCGGCAAGGCGTCCAGGACGCCGGTGCGGCGCAGGGCCTCGTAGAGCACGACCGAGGCGGCATTGGCGATGTTGAGGCTTCGCACCTGGCCCCAGATGGGGATGGTCAGGCGGCAGGCCGCAGCGTCCAGAACCGGCTCGGGCAAGCCGCTGGACTCAGCGCCAAAGACCAGGACATCGCCTGGGGCAAAGGCGAAGCGGTGGCAGGCTGTGGCGGCATGTCCCCGATTGCCGGCCGTGGTCGCCACCAGCCGGCGGCCGGCCCGGGCGGCCCGAAAGGCCTCGAAATCCTCCCAGACCGTCAGGTTGACATGGGGCCAATAGTCCAGCCCGGCCCGTTTGAGATAGCGGTCGGCCAGGGAAAACCCAAGTGGCCGGACGAGATGGAGGGGGGTCTTGGTGGCGGCGCACAGTCGGGCGATGCTGCCGGTATTTTGCGGAATCTCCGGGGCGACGAGGACGATTTCGATCACGCCGTCTCCCGGGTGTAGGGCATGTCCTTGCGGTAGGCCGTGCCCTGGAAACTGGCAATGACGTCGCCGGCGTCATTGGCGATGGTCACGATATAGGTGGCCATTTTGGACCCCAGGGAGATCTCCCGGGCCTCGGCGAAGAGGGTCGAGCCCAGGCCGGCCTTGACGTAGGAGATGGAGGCGGCCACGCCCAGACTGAGCTTGCCATGGCTGTTGGCGGCCACGGCAAAAGCCAGGTCGGCCAGGGTGAAAATCGCTCCGCCGTGGGCGATGCCGGCCCCGTTGCGATGGTTGTCGGTAATGTCCATGGCGGTTTTGGCATAGCCGGGCCGGGCCTCGATCAGGCGGATGCCAAGCGATTTGGCGAAGACGTCGCGGTCGAGAAACCACTGCATATCCATGAGGCGCACTCCTTGGCCGCAGTTTGCGGCAGTCGAAACCCGGGGATGGAACGCCGGGCGGCCGGATTTGTCAAGCCGATCGAATGGAGCTATAGGGGGGCATCCCGACCAGGGGGACTGCCATGTACCGTCTCGCTTTCGCCATGCTGTGGCTCTTGGCCGTTTTGGCCTGCCCGGCAGCGCCGGCCGGCCATGCCGGCTTGGCCTTGGCTGCGCCGCCGGGACCGGCCGACCTGTCACGGTCCATCGAGACGGCCAGGCGCAGCATAGCCGACTATGAAAAGGCCATCCTGGGCTATGACGCGGAAATGCGGGCGACCACGGCCAACGATCCGGCATCGGTCAAACGCCGCGAAGAAATCCGCATTATCAAGCAGCATTATGTCCGGGAAATCGAAATGCTTCGGGCGAAAATCATCGATGACTACAAAAAAATCAAGGAATTTAGGGATCATGGTATTCAATAAGTGGAATATCCGGCCCCAAAAAAAAGACGCCTCGCGTTGCGAGGCGTCTTGGATCGATGCGGTGGTGGGCGATCGGGGATTTGAACCCCGGACTTCCACCGTGTGAAGATGGCACTCTAACCGCTGAGTTAATCGCCCGTCGAAGAAAGTATGCGAACACCCGCCCCCTGGCAAGCATTATTTTGCCGAAGGCCATTAAAAACGAATACTCACTCCGGGCTTTTAAAGCAACACACTAAAATAAAAGGGAAAATCGAAACATGCGATTGCTCGTGACCGGAGGCTGCGGCTTCATCGGCTCCAACTTCATCCGCGACATGCTGGCCCGCCACGACGGGCTGACCATCGTCAACCTCGACCTGCTCACCTATGCCGGCAACCGTCAAAGCCTGGCCGACGTCGAGGCCGCCTACGGCGGCTCCCGCTATTTCTTCGCCCGGGGCGACATCGCCAACGCCGAACTGGTGCTCCACCTCTTTGAGGAACACAAGATCGAAGCAGTCGCCAACTTCGCCGCCGAATCCCACGTGGACCGTTCCATTACCGATGCCTCGCCCTTTGTGCGCACCAATATCGCCGGCACCCAGAGCCTGCTCGACGCCTCCCGGCATTTTGGCGTCAAACGCTTCGTCCACGTCTCCACCGACGAGGTGTACGGCACGCTCGGACCGGACGGCAAATTCACCGAGGACACGCCGCTGGCTCCCAACAGCCCTTATTCCGCCAGCAAGGCCGGGGCCGATATGCTCGTGCGGGCCGCCAACGAGACCTACGGCATGGACACCGTCATCACCCGTTGTTCCAACAACTACGGACCCTACCAGTTCCCGGAAAAACTCATCCCGCTCATGTACTCCCGGGCCATGACCGACGAAGCCTTGCCCGTCTACGGCGACGGCCAAAACGTGCGCGACTGGATCTATGTCATCGACCACTGCCGGGGCGTGGAGCTGGCGCTTTTGAAGGGCAAATCCGGCGAGGTCTACAACTTTGGCGGGGACGCCGAAAAGCCCAATATCGAGGTGGTGCGCACCATCTTACACGCCCTTGGCAAGCCCGAAAGCCTTATCCGCTACGTCACCGACCGGCCCGGGCACGACCGCCGCTACGCCATGGATTTCACCAAGGCGGCCCGGGAACTGGGCTTTGCCCCAGCCTGGGACTTCACCCGGGGCATTGCCGAGACCATGGCCTGGTACCAGCAAAACGGCCCCTGGCTGGAGAGCGTGCAAAGCGGCGCCTATCGCCAGTTCATGGCCGCCTGGTACGGGGACCGGGCATGAGCGGCCAAACGACCGGACGGGCCATCATCCTCGGCGGCCAGACCGGGCTGGTGGGCCGTCCGCTGACCCGGGCCTTGGCCGAGGCCGGATTTGCCACCCTGCCGACCACGCGCACGACGCTGGACCCCTTTGACGCCGAGGCCGTGGCCCGGCAGATCGACGTCTTTGAGGCCACCCACGTCTTTAATACCGTGGCCTACACCGCAGTCGACGCCGCCGAGGGCGACCAGGACGAGGCCTACCGGCTCAACCGCGACCTGCCCGGCCGTCTGGCCCGGGTCTGCCGGGCCGCGCGCGCGACGCTTGTGCATATCAGCACGGACTTCGTCTTCGACGGGAGCAGCCACGAACCGTATCGCGAAGACGACCCGGTCAATCCCCAGTCGGTCTATGGAGCGAGCAAGCTGGCCGGTGAACGGGCCGTGCTGGACGCCGGCCTGTCCGCCTTTCAAATCCTGCGCACGGCCTGGCTTTATGGTCCTGGAAAAAAGAACTTTGTGGCCACCATCCTGGGGCTGGCCAAGGACCGAGAGGAACTCAAGATCGTGGCCGATCAGATCGGCTCACCCACCTACACCGTGGATCTGGCCGGCTGGATGACGGATTTGGCCCGGACCGACGCCTGCGGCATCTTTCATGCCGTGGGTTCGGGACAGGCGAGCTGGTGCGAACTGGCAGCCGAGGCCGTGGCCGCATCGGGCCAGCCCT